>NZ_AKIX01000007.1:0-63658 GCF_000282075.1 Brevibacillus sp. BC25 | reverse complement strand
CAAATCATTTAATGATAGACTCATTAACGCTTTCGCTGTTCAGTTTTCAAAGAGCAATTTCCTGTCCTCAATGTTCATCGTTATTCGTGATGGCGTCTTAAGGACAAGAATTAATCTATCACGTTACCTATCTTTGAGTCAATATGTTTTTTGAAAAAGTTTTTAAGTATAATGCTCCTCCCCGAGTTTTCTGCGTCTGACATACTTGGATAACTCATTGGGAGAGGCGATTCTTGCATACATGCGAAACATAATGGAGTATCTCTCCTCCATAGCCCGCTTCACTAATTGATCAATTCGTTTATCACTAAAATCAAGGAGCATCTCTTCCAGCTCACGTTTTAACAAGTATTCTAGTTCCTGTACTTCTTTCGTATTAAACAAAAACCCTAGCAACGATATCGCCCTCCGCCTTACGAGTCTCCCCTCTATCCTTTCCATCAAAATTCAGCCCTATTCAAAATAAAAAGCCCTCCGTTTAGGAAGGCTTTAATTTGTTCACAAATCTGAATTATTTCAGTAAGTTCAATTGCTGTAGTTGTTGGCCCACTGTTTCCTTGAGAATGGTTGGCGTAATCGTGCTCTCCACAATAGCAGCAACGAATAACAAAACGATCACAGTAAGAACCGCTATTGGAAATTGCTTGAGCGTATCGTACCAGTCATTTTTCAATCGTGCCAGCTTGTGTGGTTGGATTAGAACTCCCACTGATCGTAAACTCAGCACTCCTAAACGGATACCTACTCCCGCTGCAAACAGGATAGCTGGGAGCTCAAAAATTCCATGTGGCAAAATACCTGCACTAAAAATCAGCCATGGACTTACTCCCGCCGCACTGTATTTGAAAAGGATAAATCCAAGCAGCACTCCATTTGCGAGCAATCCAATTATAGGAAAGAATGCAAACAATATGCCCAGCGCCATCATCATCAATGCACTGAAAACATTATTGGAAAAAATCATCCAGAACACCGCTAAAGGTCCGCCGCCGTTGTCTTTTATCCGTTCAGCAATTTCCTTTAATTGGCCCATCATTTTATCGACCATATCTTCGACAAGCGGTGCTTGAAAATAACCAATCAAGGCACCACCAAAAAATAATAAGCATGCGGCGAAGAAATATTTTCGGTTATCAAGCCATAAATGCCGCAATCGATTGCCCATGCACCACACCCCTTTACTGCCTCTTCATTCACTATATGCATTGTACCTCAACAATAGCCAACAGGCCAAAGAATATCCTTGTCTTACCTGCATAAACTGTTATCGGACAAAGGAGGTGCTTATCCATGAAATTCATTTACGTGATCAGCGCGAAACGATTAAAGCAAATCTTAATTATCGTCGCGGCTATCGTACTCACAGCTGGAATTGGTTATGCGGAACGAGATTCAATTGCTGCCTTTGCTGAAGGTGCCAGCACGCAAGCCCCCCAAGCTATTTATAAGGTCGACACCAAAGAAAAGAAAATCGCCCTTACCTTTGACATTAGCTGGGGAGAGACACGAGCATTACCCATACTGGATGTGTTGAAAGAAAAAAAGGTAAACAAAGCGACCTTTTTCCTCTCCTCCCCTTGGAGTCAACGACATCCGGACATCTTGAAACGCATCAAAGAAGATGGCTTAGAAATTGGTTCGCACGGTCACAAGCACGATAATTACACCAAGTACTCCGATGAAGAAATTCGCTCCCAAATGGCCAAAGCCGACTCCATTCTAACCGAAATGACTGGAAAAAAACCAACGCTCATTCGGATGCCTAATGGTGATTTTGACAAACGAGTGCTGGATATCGCGAATCGCATGGGTTATTCCGTCATCCAATGGGATACGGACTCAAAAGATTGGACCAATCCGGGGACTGATGTGATCATCAATAATGTATTATCGAAAGCTCATCCAGGAGACATCATCCTGATGCACGCGAGCGATTCTGCGAAAGATACACATCTTGCTCTCCCTGTGATCATTGATCAACTTCGCAAAGATGGCTATGAATTCGTTACGGTATCTGAACTCATTTCGGGTACAAGTGTAAACAGCAAAGAAATTCACTAAAACAAAAAAAGCTGACCTTCATTGGGTCAGCTTTCTCTTTTTACCAGACGGTGCAATTGCATGACTTGCCAGACGTTACAAAACAATAGTGGGACGAGCATGGACAGAGTGGCACGCACATTATCTTCCTTCAATGCCGGAATCCATTCCAGTGCTGTAACGACAAACATAAAGAACGTCGTCGGTATCCATGCAGATTTATTGGTCAGACTCACTTTTCCATATGCGGTAACAATAGCGACAATCAATAATAGCGTTGGCTCAATCAAGTACGTGCCAAATCCTTTTCCTTCACCGAAGGACGTATAGCGAAGATAAATCATATCGAAAAAGACAAACAAAATAAGAAATACTTGGACGCTTTTCCACAGGGAAGCCGTTTTAAATATCGTTTTAGCGAAATAATTAATCGTCATATACGCAAAAAAACCCATCTGAGCCACAATACTAATGGTCATTCCATACAATAGATACATGAACAAGCCGACAAAAAAGTTACCGGTGCTTCCCACGAGCAACTTGTCCATATCAAAAATAAGGGCAACCAGGATCCCACCTAATCCCCCAAGCAAGAGCGTGGTAATAAAAAGCCAGCCATACTTACGCAAACTCACCAAATATTCCCTCCCATCCACATCGAATATGATTGTACCAATGGATACAAGAAAATACTAGCGTAAGAACAAAACAAAATGCACACGTTACTTGTAGGCAGAGTAAAGAAGGAGGTGTCCACCCCATGAGAAAAAAGACGATGTCTTTTTGGTTAACCGCTCTTGTCTGTCTGGTACTGACCAGTTGCGGGGGTGGCGGACAAGCGCAAAGTTCGTCTCAGCCTGATTATAAAAGCGTCAAAGACATGGTGCTGGACATATTACAGACGGACGAAGCGAAGCAATCTGTAGGTAAAATGATGAAGGATGACAAGTTCAAACAAAGTCTGATGCTGGACGAGTCGACAGTGCGGACAACTTTGATTCAAAGCATGACGAATCCCAATAGCACGCACATCAAAGAAGCGTTTAAAGACCCTAAGTTTGCAAGCGCTATGGCGAAATCCATGAAAAACGAACAAAAAACGTTAATGAAGGACCTGATGAAGGACCCTGAATACCAAAAAGAGCTCATAAGCGTAATGAAAGACCCTGAGTTTGAGAAAAATTTGATGGACCTGATGAAAAGCTCTGCTTATCGACAACAAACCATGCAAGTGATGAAGGAATCCTTGCAAAGTCCTTTGTTCCAGGCTGAACTCATGAAGATCATGACCAAAGTATCCGAGGACATGACAAAACCAAAGGAACTGAAGCCGAAGAAAAAAGGAAAGGGAAAAGAAGGTGCAGGAAGTTCCGGCGGCGGTGGTGGTGGCGGCAACCCTTCTTCCTAAAAAGTAAAGGTGAGCTCTATTGCAGAGCCCACCTTTTTTCATCTTCTTGGATATTATTGTTTGGCAGCTTCCCCGCATTTTTCTATGACGCGTTTGGCCATATCGATGTAAAGCTGACCAATTTCCGTCTTTTCACCATAGATGGATGGGGAATAATCAGGTTCAGATGGATGATTATCCGGTTGGCCCAGCGGAATTTGAGCGAGCAGCTCACATGTCAATGTCTCGGCAAGCTTAGCTCCTCCTCCACGCCCGAATACGTACTCTTTCGAACCATCCTTTGCTTCGTACCACGCCATGTTTTCCACAATACCGAGGATTTCATGACCGGTCCGCTTTGCCATTGCTCCTGCGCGAGCTGCTACAAACGCTGCAGTAGCATGAGGAGTTGTTACCACAATCTCCATGCTTTGAGGAATCATGGTGTGCACGTCGAGGGCCATATCACCCGTTCCTGGAGGCAAATCCAGCAAGAGATAGTCCATTTCTTCGCCCCAGTGTACTTCCGTGAAAAAGTTACGCAGCATTTTACCCAACATAGGGCCACGCCAAATGATCGGAGAGTTGTCCTCCACAAAAAAGCCCATGGACATAACTTTTACGTTTTGCTTTTCAACAGGCAGAATGGTTTCACCAATCACGGTTGGACGTTGTTCAATATTCATCATATCGGGCACACTAAAGCCGTAAATGTCTGCGTCGATAATACCCACTTTTTTTCCTAAACGCGCGAGCGCAACGGCCAGGTTCACTGTCACCGTCGATTTTCCAACGCCACCTTTTCCGGAAGTGACCGCGATAAAGGTTGTATTCGAATCCTTCGCCAAGATCGGGTTCAAGAGGGGAGCCTGTCCCGGTGTCATGTTATGTGTTTGTCCACCTTGGTTCTTGCGAAGCTGGGCAGACAGAGCCGCACGTTCCTCGTCTGTCATCGAACCGAATTGCAGGCGTACTTCTTCGGCTCCTAGCGCTTTCACGGCTGCGATAACATCGTCCTCGATCTTGGCTTTGAGTGGACAGCCCGAAATCGTCAGAACGACCGTGAGGCTTACTTTCTTGCCTTCAATATGGATATCCCGAATCATGTTGAGCTCGACCAAGCTACGATTAATTTCAGGGTCTTTTACATCGCGTAGTGCTTCGAGAACCTGTTCTCTGGTCAACATTCTGGTTCACCTCATCTATGATCTTTTCAACATTTTCATGCTGGTATAACGACAGCGTATGCGCGTTCATTATAGCATATTCGGGCAGTTGGGACACGACCACCACCCTCTTAAGGTGTAATTGGCGCTTTTTCTCCCGAGTACTGACGCAATATCCCTTGATAAATGGCATTCGCCATAGCCTTTTGATATTCAACGCTCTGAAGTCGCTTTGCCTCCTCCGTATTACTTACAAAGCCTACTTCTACCAAAACGGCCGGGCAGTTAACCTCCCGAATCAAGAACACATTGTTCGTCTTACTCGGCACCCGATCTGTATGACCGATCACCCGTTTGATCTCATCTTGTATCAAATAAGAAACTTCTGCGCTCTTTTTGAAGCTAGGGGAATAAAAAGTTTGTGCTCCCGACCATTTCGGAGAAGGGATGGAATTAACGTGTATGCTGACCAAAAAATCCGGTGTACTATCATTGACCAGCCTTACTCGGTTTCGAATATCCTCAGATTTTCGTTTGCGTGCCTGCGCCGCATCTGGACTCGCCAAATCCTTGTCTTCCTCCCTCGTCATAACTACAAACGCTCCTGACTGCTGAAGGAAATCCCGCAAGTACATGCTAATGGCCAAAGTCACTTCTTTCTCAACCACATCCCCGGCTTTGGAAACGGCACCGCCGTCTATTCCCCCATGCCCAGGGTCAATGGCTATAACCGTTCCCGTCAATGGCAGCGACCATGCCTGCCAGGAAGAACGATCAGGCGTTTCGTAGGTGAACAACAGCATAAGTACCGCAAAAGCCAATATCCAGCCTACTCCTTTTCGTGTCACAGTGTATCGTCCCCTTTGTCCCATTCTCGTTCCATCATATGGACAAACATGGACAAATATACCCGTTTATAAAAAGGAAAAACCCCCTGCCTGCGAACAGACAAGGGGTTGTATCGAACAGCAATTAGCGCTTGGAGAATTGAGGTGCGCGACGAGCTGCTTTCAAGCCGTATTTCTTACGCTCTTTCATACGAGGGTCGCGAGTCAGGAAGCCAGCGCGTTTCAGAGCGCCGCGCAGTTCCGGATCTGCTTTCAGCAGAGCGCGAGCAACGCCGTGACGGATTGCACCAGCTTGACCAGTGGTTCCGCCGCCGTTTACGTTAACCAATACATCGTAACGACCAAGAGTTTCAGTCAGAACGAGTGGTTGTTTTACGATCAATTTCAGTGTTTCCAAACCAAAGTAAGTATCCATTTCACGCTTGTTGATCACAATGCGACCTTCACCTGGAACCAGGCGAACGCGTGCTACGGAGTGCTTACGACGACCTGTACCGTAGTATTGTACTTGTGCCACGTATATTTCCTCCCTTTACCTTAACCGCGAATTTGCCAAACTTCTGGTTTTTGTGCTGCGTGTGGATGCTCAGTTCCAGCGTATACTTTCAGCTTGGTGAACATTTGACGTCCCAGGCTGTTTTTAGGCAGCATGCCTTTTACCGCCAGTTCGAACATACGATCTGGTCTCTTGTTCAGCATTGCGCCAGCAGTGGTCTTTTTCAAACCACCTGGATACAGGGAGTGAGTGTAGTAAATTTTGTCATTCAGTTTGTTACCAGTCAATTTCACTTTGTCAGCGTTGAGTACGATTACGAAATCGCCAGCGTCAACGTGAGGAGTGAATTCTGGTTTCAATTTTCCGCGCAGGATTGAAGCTACTTCGCTCGCCAGACGACCCAGCGTTTGGCCTTCAGCGTCAACGATGTACCATTTGCGCTCAACTTCGAGCGGTTTCGCCATATATGTGGTACGCATTTTTGTCCCTCCTAAATATCTTACCTAACACACTTATAACCAAAACAACCGAAACTTGCAATGGAAGTTAATTGCTGTTACGGGTGAGCAACTCTTCCAGGTGTTCCATGTAATCACGATCTTGTCATTCAATCCCGGGGCTAGAGTGGGGCTAGGCGGGGTTAAAATACCAAGGAATATCGTACTACATAGACGCCCTATAGTCAAGTGCTGCTCGTTCGTCTAATAGTTGGAAATCAGAGAACTAGTAGACAACTTCCCACATGGTCAAACCCTTGGCTGGTGCTGTCTTACCTGCCTTTTCCCGATCGCATGCGGCGAGGATTTCCCTCAGTTCAGCAGGATTTCTTTTTCCTTGCCCTACTTCAACCAAAGTCCCCACAATAATTCGAACCATATTGTACAAAAAACCGTTGCCTCGGCATGTCACCCATACCTCGTCTCCGTTTTTTTCCACGGTGAGCCCGTACACAGTCCGAACCTTGTCCTCGACAAATGTCTTTGCCGAGCAAAAGGAAGTAAAATCATGTTCACCCACCAAATAATGAGCAGCCTGCTGCATCGCGTCCACATCTAACGGAAACCGGATATGGTCGGCGTAACGATGCCGAAATACATCTGCCACTGGATTATTGTCGATGCAATATCGATATTCTTTTACTTGCACGTCAAAACGCGCATGAAAAGAGGCATCGACCTCTTCGACTGTCCGAATGACAATAGAATCAGGCAACTGATTGTTCAACACAAACCGCCATTTATCCATCGGAATGTTACTCGACGTGTCAAAGTGAATCACTTGACCGCGCGCATGAACACCCGCATCTGTCCGGCCTGAACCGAAGACTTGGATATCCTCTCCGGTAACCCGATTCAAAGCGGCTTCAATTTCACCCTGGACCGTTACTTGATCTGGCTGTACCTGAAAACCGCTGAAGTCAGTCCCGTCATATGCTAATACACATCGCAGTCGCTTCATGTACGCCACCATCCAATCACAATTACCAAGATCACACTCACAACAGCTACGATTCCATCACGCCAAGTGAACATCAGCTTATTCAGCCGAGTTCTACCCACTCCCCCGCGATAGCCACGCGCCTCCATCGCCAAAGCCAGCTCTTCAGCACGCCGAAACGCACTAACGAACAATGGGATAGCGATCGGAATCAGATTCTTGGCTCTGCGTACGAGACTTCCACTGGTGAAATTGGCCCCTCTGGCGGTCTGCGCCTTGATGATCTTATCCGTTTCTTCCATCAGGGTCGGAATGAACCGGAGTGCAATTGACATCATCAGGGCTATATCATGAACCGGTATGCCGATCTTCCCTAGTGGTCCTAGTAAACGCTCCAAACCTTCCGTCAAATCGATTGGAGAGGTGGTCAGTGTTAGCAAGGAACTAATGAGAATCAAAAGTCCCAAGCGCAAAGAAATGAAGATCGCCTGGCGAACTCCTTGTTCTTCTACTGTAAACCATCCCCACTGAAAGTAGACCGTTCCGCCTTTCGTGATAAAAATATGCAAGACGACGGTAAATAAAATCAGGATCCAGACTGGCTTTAAGCTGTTTAATATATAGGACAATGAAAGCCTAGAAAGAAGTGCAGCATACAAGGTAAAACCAATGAGTATGGCGTATGTTACCGTATTGTTAGCAAGAAAAATCAAGGTAGCAAAAAGGATGATGAAGAGAAGCTTGCTTCGCGGATCTGCACGATGTAAAAAAGATTGCCCTGGTACGTATTGACCAATTGCGATATTCTGCAGCATGCTTAGCCCTCCTTTGGTACGGACAGTCGTTCCAGCAGATGGGCAATCAGCTCTTCCTCCCGATAAAGGGAGCTCGGCAGACTAGCCTTGTCCGGCAGCATTTGATTCATTTGCGATACGAGAGCCACCGTTTCCGGTACATCCAAAGACAGCTCTCGGAGACGATCCACTTGCATGAATACTTCCTCCGGCTTCCCCTGCAAAGCTACTTGACCTTGTGCCATCACAAGCAAATAGTCTGCGTAGCGGGCTGCCTCTTCCATGCTGTGCGTTACCAATAGTGTCGTGAGGTTTTGTTCCCGATGAATCCGGTAGATCCCTTCCAGAATCGTTACTCGTCCCGCAGGATCAAGACCCGCAGTTGGTTCATCCAATACCAGAACCTTGGGCTGCATGGCAAGAACACCAGCCAAAGCAACACGTCGCATTTGCCCGCCACTCAAATGAAACGGCGAACGATCCTTGATCGTGGCATAATCCAGACCGACAATTTCAAGGGACTCCTTTACGCGCGCTTCCACCATTTCCGTTGGCAAGTCAAAATTGAGCGGTCCAAAAGCAACATCCTTCGCAACCGTTTCTTCAAACAACTGATGTTCAGGATATTGAAAGACGAGCCCAATATCGCGTCTTTGAGCATGGGGTAATCGCCGCTTTGGAGTAATGACCGCATCACCCAGGGTAATCTGCCCTGTACTAGGCATCAGCAACCCGTTCAAGTGCTGAATCAGCGTTGACTTACCAGAGCCCGTGTGGCCAATAATTCCGACAAACGAACCGGATGGAATCGTCAGCGAAATATTGTGTAAGGCAACTCTTTCGAACGGTGTTCCCTTTGCGTAGATATGGCTTACTTGGTCAAAAGTAATTTGCATACGTGCTCCACCAGCTCCTCTTGATGCAGGACAAACGGTATATCAATCCCTTTGGAATGAAGTGCGTGTCGCAGTCGAACGGCAAATGGCACATCCAGCCCCACCTGTTTCAATCGATCTACCTCATTAAACACTTCACTCGGCTTACCTTCCATCAGGACTTCACCCGCATTCATGACGATGACCTTATCCGAATAGATGGCTTCTTCCGGAAAATGGGTAATGTTAATGATCGTGAGTCCCTCGTCACGGTTCAGTTGACGAGCCAGATTCAGCACTTCCATTCTCCCTTGTGGATCAAGCATCGCTGTCGCTTCATCCAAGATGATGACAGAAGGACGCATCGCCATAATCCCTGCGATCGCCACTCGTTGCTTTTGACCTCCAGACAGACGATGTGGTTGTGCCAGTAAATAAGACTCCATCCCTACAGAAACGAGCGCCTCATCAATACGATCTCGCATCTCTTTGGGGTCCACACCCATGTTTTCTAGGCCAAAGGCGACATCATCTTCCACTGTAGCCCCAACAATCTGATTGTCCGGGTTCTGAAAGACCATGCCCACATGTCGTCGAATTTCCCAAAGCTGCTCCCCATCCTTCGTATCCATTCCACCGATAAGTACTGTGCCGCCTTCTGGAAGCAACAGGGCATTCATCAGCTTTGCCATCGTTGATTTGCCGGAACCGTTGTGACCCAGTACGGATACAAAGGAACCATTTTGAATAGTAAGGTCAACACCTTGTAATACCGGAACCCGTTGGCCATCCTCACCATCGTAGATATAAGAAACATCTCGCAATGCCAGCAGGTTATCTTCATTCATGAGGCATTCACAACCTCCCCAGCCTTCACAGGGAACTGACTAGCAGGATTTCGATGAGAAAGGAAAAAAGGGTTGAATCAGAGTCCAGCCTATGACCAGATCTGCCCCCACCCTTTTCGCGGTAATCTACCAGGCCTAAAACCTGAGTAAACGACCAGCTTACATGTATTAAACGAATTCGATGTACGCCATTGGAGCAGCGTCGCCACGGCGAGGGCCGGTTTTCAGGATACGAGTGTATCCACCGTTGCGCTCTTTGAAGCGAGGTGCGATTTCATCGAACAGTTTTTGAACAGCATCGCGGCCTTCTGTATTCGCAACTTCTTTGCGAACGAAAGCAGCAACTTGACGGCGAGCATGCAGATCGCCACGTTTCGCGAGCGTGATCATTTTTTCAGCGATTGGGCGCAGTTCTTTCGCCTTCATCTCTGTAGTTTCGATGCGCTCGTTGATGATCAGGTCTGTTACCAAGTCGCGGAACAGCGCTTTACGAGCTGAGCTACGACGACCCAATTTACGTTGTGCCATGTGGTTTACCTCCCTCTTAATCGAGAGAACAAAAGCTTGCTTCTTGGTTTGCTATTCTAGTCGTCGCTGCGCAGGGACAGGCCCAGCTCAGCTAACTTTTCTTGAACTTCTTCAAGAGATTTGCGCCCCAGATTGCGTACTTTCATCATGTCCTCTTCGGTCTTCTGCGTCAGCTCTTGCACAGTATTAATACCGGCACGCTTCAAGCAGTTGTAGGAACGAACAGAAAGGTCAAGCTCTTCGATAGTCATCTCCAAGACTTTCTCTTTCTTGTCCTCTTCCTTCTCTACCATGATTTCTGCATCCTTCGCCTCGTCAGTCAGACCGACAAACAGGTTCAGGTGCTCCGTCATGATTTTAGCGCCGAGACTTACGGCTTCTTCCGGACTGATGCTACCGTTAGTCCAAACCTCAAGTGTCAACTTATCATAGTTGGTCATTTGCCCTACACGGGTATTTTCCACTTGATAGTTAACGCGCTTGATCGGCGTGTAGATCGAATCAATCGGAATCACACCAATAGGCAGATCCTCCGATTTGTTTCCATCTGATTGAACATAACCACGACCACGTCCAGCTGTCATGCGGAGATGCAGACGACCGCCATTGGCCAACGTTGCAATATGAAGATCAGGGTTTAAGACCTCCACATCACTGTCAGCACGGATATCTCCCGCTTTGACAACGCCTTCGCCTTCTGCATCGATCTCGATTACTTTTTCTTCATCGGAATGGATCTTCAGCGCCAAGCCTTTGATGTTCAGGATGATCTCGGTTACATCTTCAACGACGCCTTCAATCGTGGAGAATTCGTGAAGAACCCCATCGATTTGAACAGTACGAACTGCCGCGCCTGGCAAGGACGAAAGAAGAATTCGTCTCAGCGAGTTGCCAAGGGTAGTTCCGTATCCGCGCTCTAGAGGTTCTACAACAAACTTACCATACGAGTTGTCGTCGCTAACTTCCACAACCTCGATTTTTGGCTTTTCTATTTCTATCATTAAACAAACCCTCCTTCAAAACGTCGAAATCCTGGGGTGGGCCGCATACGTGCCCACTCAGGAATTTCCCCGGCGGTTTACCGTTTGCGTGCATGACAAGCTATAAATCAGAATTTACCATTCTAGTATGGACATGTTCTGAACGATATAAACCAGTTACACGCGGCGACGTTTTGGTGGACGGCAACCGTTATGCGGAATTGGCGTCACGTCTTTAATCATGTTCACTTCAATACCAGTAGCTTGCAGGGAACGGATCGCAGCTTCACGACCAGCACCTGGGCCTTTTACTGATACTTCAAGGGAACGCATACCGTGTTCCATAGCAACGCGTGCAGCCGCTTCAGCAGCCATTTGCGCAGCAAATGGCGTGCTTTTGCGGGAGCCTTTGAAGCCGAGGGAACCAGCACTGGACCAAGAGATCGCGTTACCGTGTGGATCCGTGATAGTGACAATCGTATTGTTGAAAGTTGAGCGGATGTGTGCTACGCCGACTTCAACATTCTTACGGTCACGACGACGGGTACGAGTTGCTGTAGCTTGTTTTCTTTTCGCCATGTCAGATTACCCTCCTTTACTTCTTCTTGTTTGCTACTGTACGGCGTGGACCTTTACGCGTACGAGCATTTGTTTTAGAACGTTGACCGCGAACTGGAAGTCCACGACGATGACGGATGCCACGGAAGCAACCGATTTCCATCAGACGCTTGATGTTGAGGGAGATCTCACGACGGAGGTCACCTTCCACCTTCACAGTTTTGTCGATGTATTCACGAAGTTTGTTTACTTCGTCTTCTGTCAGATCGCGAACACGAGTGTTAGCGTCTACGCCAGTGGCGGACAGAACTTTTTGAGACGTGGGGCGGCCAATACCAAAAATGTAGGTAAGAGCAACTTCAACGCGTTTTTCGCGCGGCAAGTCTACGCCTGCAATACGTGCCATGTGTCAAAAGCACCTCCTTGTTTACCCTTGTTTTTGCTTATGCTTCGGATTTTCACAAATAACCATTACGTTACCTTTGCGACGGATAACCTTGCATTTCTCGCAGATCGGTTTAACCGAAGGTCTCACTTTCATGGTTCTTGCCTCCCTTTTCTAGGGGTTTTGCTTACTATTTATAGCGGTACGTAATACGTCCGCGGGTTAAGTCGTACGGCGACAGTTCAACAGTTACTTTATCCCCCGGCAGGATACGGATAAAGTGCATGCGGATTTTTCCAGAGACGTGAGCAAGGACTTTATGTCCATTCTCTAATTCTACTCGAAACATAGCATTTGGCAAAGGTTCGATTACCGTACCTTCCACCTCAATTACATCATCTTTTGCCATGGTAAACTCTCCTTTCTTCTGCTCTTCAGTCGGCCCATGAGTTTTGCGAAATGATCACACAACGAACTTATCGTCGACACGTTGGACGACAATCCCGAATCATTCGGAACTACCGTTTTTATATCCGTGTAAAAATCTCATAGCCATCTTCCGTAATCGCGATGGTGTGTTCAAAATGAGCACAAGTTTTCCGATCCACTGTTACTACCGTCCAATTGTCCTCCAATGTGCGGACATAACGTTCGCCGGCATTTACCATTGGCTCAATTGCCAACACCATGCCTGGTTTTAACCGCGGTCCTCGATCAGGAGGGCCGTAGTTAGGAACCTGCGGATCTTCGTGCAAGTTTTGCCCGATCCCATGCCCCACATACTCGCGAACGAGTGTGAAGTCGGCAGCTTCTGCATGAACCTGAATCGCATGAGAGATATCGGATAAGCGTCCACCCGGAACAGCTTTTTCAAGCCCCTTGTACAACGACTCTTCCGTTACTCTGAGCAGATTCTGGTTTTCTGTTGAAATCTTACCGACCGGATACGTCCAAGCGGAGTCGCCATGGTAACCCTGAAACTGGGCACCAATGTCGATACTGATAATGTCTCCTTCTTGCAACGCCCGTTTACCTGGGATCCCGTGTACGAGTTCTTCATTGACTGAAGCACAGATACTTCCTGGAAAGCCACCATAGCCTTTAAACGATGGAATTGCTCCCATGCTTCGAATAAAGGTCTCGGCAATTTCGTCTAGCTGCTTCGTCGTGACACCAGGCTTGATCGCCTTGGCCAGTTCTTGATGGGTGAGTGCGACGATACGACCAGCTTCGCGCATAACCTCAAGTTCTGCTTTCGACTTTAGGATAATCATTCGCAATTACCCTCGCAACAAAGACTTAATTTCCGCAAACACTACCTGGATATCTTGTTCTCCATCGATATCTCGCAGAAGTTCCTGTGCGGAGTAGTAGTCGATAAGTGGCTGCGTTTGAGCGATATTTACGTCAAGGCGTTGTGTTACCACTTCGATCTTGTCGTCATCACGCTGATACAGCTTACCACCATCTTTATCACATACGCCAGCCTCTTTTGGAGGATTGAACATCGTGTGATAGCTAGCACCGCAAACAGGGCAGATCCAGCGACCGGTCAGACGTTCAATCAATTGCTCGCGTTGAACGTTGATGTTAATTACATGGTCAATTTCGCGTCCCAGCTCTTTTACTGTAGCTGTCAACGCTTCCGCCTGAGGAACTGTGCGCGGAAAACCATCTAAGAGGAATCCCTTTTCGCAGTCATCCATCGAAAGGCGCTCCCGCACAATACCAATGACGACCTCGTCTGGAACGAGATGACCTTTATCCATGTAGGATTTAGCCTCTAGTCCGAGCGGCGTTTCGTTTTTGACTGCAGCTCGGAACATGTCGCCAGTCGAAATGTGCGGGATGTCAAACTCTTTTACGATACGTTCTGCCTGTGTCCCTTTACCGGCTCCAGGCAGTCCCATCAGAATTATATTCACGTCCATTCCCTCCGTCCCATCAAAAAAGCTACAGATGCTTTTCTGTAAACATCTAAGTCATTACTTGATAAACCCTTGGTAGTGGCGTTTGATCATCTGACTTTCAATCTGCTTCATTGTATCCAAGCATACCCCAACCACGATCAACAGCGATGTACCGCCGATGTAAATGGATTGCGGCAAGTTTGCAATACTACCGAAGATGAATGGCAAAATCGCAATCAGCATCAAGAACAAAGCGCCCGCCAATGTTAACCGGTTTAATGTACGAGTAATGAATACCTCAGTGTTTTTACCAGGTCGGATACCAGGAATGTAACCACCATTTTTTCTCATGTTTTCTGCCATTTGTACAGGGTTGATCTGTACGAATGTGTAGAAGTAGGTGAATCCGAGAATCAAGATAGCGTAAAGCGTCATTCCTAATGGTTGGTTGACTTGGAAGTTCTGATAAATCCAGTTAGCAAATCCTTGTCCGGATGCATCCACCCAGAACTGAGCAAGAGTTGACGGGAACATTACCAGCGATACCGCAAAGATAACAGGAATAACACCAGCAGAGTTGATTTTCAGCGGAATGTGGGTAGATTGACCACCGTACATTTTGCGTCCAACCACTCGTTTCGCATATTGCACTGGAATCTTACGAAGACCTTGCTGCATAAAGATAACCCCGACAATAATGGCGAGGACCACCAATAGGATAAGCAGAACTTTGACGATGCTGAAAAAGATATTTACAGATGGATCACCAAACATCGTGGTGTAAATCGTTGAAGCTGCATTAGGCAATCCAGCAACGATCCCGGCAACGATCAGGATCGAAATCCCGTTACCGATACCCTTCTCCGTAATCTGTTCCCCCATCCACATCATGAATGCGGTCCCAGCTGTCAAAGTCAACGCAATGAGTGCATAGCTACTAACCGACGTGTCGTTTAGCAATCCAGGCGCCATATTGTTGAATCCAATCGTCATCCCTACAGACTGAATCAAACCAAGGATGATGGTAGCGTAACGGGTAACGGTGGCAATCTTGCGACGGCCAACTTCCCCTTCACGAGCCCATTGCGTAAGCTTAGGCACAACATCCATGGACATCAGCTGCATGATAATCGATGCCGTAATGTACGGCATGATACCCATGGCAAAAATCGAGAAGTTTTGCAGTGCTCCACCCGAAAAGGTGTTCAACAAGCCCAGTAATTGGTTTGTGTTCTGCTGAAACAACTCGACGTTTACGTTAGGAACTGGCACGAAGCTTCCGATCCGGAAAACAACCAGCATCATGAGCGTAAAAAGGATCTTACTACGCAAGTCGCTAATCTTAAAAATGTTAGTTAAGGACGCTAACATTAGATCACCTCGGTTGTTCCACCGACTTGAGCGATCTTCTCAGCAGCAGCTCCGGAGAACTTGTGAGCTTTTACAGTCAGCTTCACAGTCAGTTCACCGTTAGCAAGAACCTTAACACCATCGCGCAGCGCACTGATAACACCCGTTTCTTTCAACAGTTCAGGTGTTACTACAGTGCCCTCTTCGAAACGGTTCAGCGCGTCCAAGCTAACAATCGCAAATTCTTTGCGGCTGATGTTAGTGAAACCACGCTTAGGCAGACGACGGTACAATGGGTTTTGACCACCCTCGAAACCAGGGCGAACACCGCCACCAGAACGAGCGTTTTGACCTTTGTGACCTTTACCAGCAGTTTTGCCAGTACCGCTACCAATACCGCGACCGATGCGCTTACGAGTGTGACGGGATCCTTCTGCAGGTTGCAGTTCATGCAATTTCATACGTTGCACCTCCTAACTAATTGAGATGTTCAATTAAGCTTCTACTTCTTTCACTTCAACCAAGTGCTTCACTTTGAAAACCATTCCACGGATTGCAGCGTTATCTTCCTTCACTACAGTGGAGTTGATTTTGCGAAGACCCAGAGCTTTTACAGTGTCTTGTTGGTCAACAGTGCGACCAATCAAGCTGCGTTTGAGGGTGATTTGCAATTTTGCCATTTTCATTCCCTCCTTATTAACCCAACAACTCGTCAACAGTCTTACCGCGCAATTTCGCGACATCTTCCGCTGTTTTCAGACGGCCGAGGCCTTCCAGCGTAGCGTTGACCATGTTGATAGGATTGTTGGAACCAAGAGACTTACTCAAAATATCGCCTACACCAGCCAGTTCGAGTACGGCACGAACAGGTCCACCAGCGATAACTCCTGTACCAGGGGCAGCAGGCTTGATGAGAACCTTACCTGCGCCAAATTGGCACAGTACTTGGTGTGGAACAGTTGTCCCTCTCATCGGTACACGAATCAATTTTTTCTTAGCATCGTCAATCGCTTTGCGAATAGCGTCTGGAACTTCTTGAGCTTTACCCATACCAGCACCTACGTGGCCGTTACGGTCTCCCACAACAACCAAGGCGCTGAAGCTCATGCGACGTCCACCTTTAACCGTTTTTGCTACACGGTTAACTGCGACTACTTTTTCTTCGAGCTCTAATTTGCTAGGGTCGATACGCATTCCTTACCCTCCTTGTTGTTAGAATTGCAGACCAGCTTCACGAGCTGCTTCTGCCAGTGCTTTAATACGTCCATGATAGATGTAACCACCGCGGTCAAAAATCACTTCAGTCGCACCTTTTTCTTGTGCACGCTTAGCGATCAGTGTGCCAACAGCTGTAGCAGCTTCCACGTTAGCGCCATTATTCAGGCCCAGCTCTTTATCCAAAGAAGATGCAGATACCAATGTTGCGCCTGTTGCATCGTCGATCAATTGAGCGTAGATGTGCTTAGAAGAACGGAATACGTTCAGACGCGGGCGAATGGTTGAACCAATCACGCGTTTGCGGATTCGCAGATGACGTTTTTTCCGAGCTTTGTTTTTATCAGCTTTCGTAAACATTAAGCGGCCTCCTTTCTCATGAAGCTAGAAGCTTATTTACCTTTTTTACCTTCTTTACGACGAACCACTTCGTTGTTGTAACGAATACCTTTACCTTTGTATGGCTCAGGTTTGCGCAGGGAACGAATCTCAGCAGCAACTTGGCCTACACGCTCTTTGTTGATACCTTTAACAATCAGAGTCGTTTGGTTAGGTACGTCGATTTCGATACCCTCTTCTGGAGTAACTTCCACTGGGTGGGAGAAACCAAGAGAGAGAGTAACGCCGTTGCCAGTTTTGGCAGCACGGTAACCTACACCGACCAATTCCAGGGTACGAGTGAAGCCTTCAGATACGCCATTTACCATGTTGGCAACCAGCGCACGAGTCGTACCATGCAGGGAACGGTGAAGTTTGTTATCGCTTGGACGCTCTACTACTACTTCGTTTTCAGCGATGTTGATTTTGATATCTTCATGGAAGCTACGAACGAGTTGACCCTTAGGGCCTTTTACCGTCAGCTCAGTACCGTTCAGAGTGAGGGTAACGCCTGCAGGGACCACGATCGGTTTTCTACCGACACGAGACATGTGGTGCACCTCCTGTGCTATTTACGATCTATTAATTACCAAATGTATGCGAGAACCTCTCCACCAACGTGTGCTTGACGAGCTTGCTTGTCAGTCATTACACCAGTGGATGTAGAGATGATCGCGCAACCGAGACCACCCAAAACCTTAGGTACTTCATTGTTCTTTGCATAAACACGAAGTCCTGGCTTGGAGATACGTTTCAGACCTGTGATGACGCGCTCGTTGCTCGCACCATATTTCAGGAATACGCGGATGATTCCTTGTTTGTTGTCTTCAACAAACTCCGCATCGCGGATGAAGCCTTCTTCTTTCAGAATGCGCGCGATTTCCTTCTTGATGGTGGACGCCGGGATTTCCACTTTCTCGTGGCGAACCATGTTGGCGTTACGAATTCGTGTCAACATATCTGCGATTGGATCAGTCATAACCATGAGAGAAAACCTCCTTCCCGTTTCAAATTACCAGCTTGCTTTTTTCACGCCTGGAATTTGACCTTTATAAGCAAGTTCACGGAAGCAAATACGGCAGAGTTTGAATTTGCGCAATACGGAGTGAGGACGTCCGCAACGCTCGCAACGAGTGTACGCGCGTACTGCAAACTTCGGCTCCCGCTGTTGCTTGATGATCATTGATTTCTTTGCCACATTCTTCCCTCCTTACGAGTGGGTTTATTTACGGAATGGCATACCCATTTGAGTCAGCAACTCACGAGCTTCCTCATCCGTTTTCGCGGAAGTAACAATAACGATGTCCATACCACGAACTTTATCAATTTTATCGTACTCGATCTCAGGGAAGATCAGTTGTTCCTTCAGACCAAGTGTGTAGTTACCGCGACCGTCAAAAGCCTTGGAAGAAATTCCACGGAAGTCACGAACACGCGGGAGAGATACGTTCATCAACTTGTCGAGGAAGTGGTACATACGCTCGCCGCGCAGAGTAACCTTCGCACCGATCGGCATACCTTCACGCAATTTGAAACCCGCGATGGATTTCTTAGCCTTTGTTACTACAGGCTTTTGACCAGCGATGATTTGCAGGTCTTCAATTGCAGTATCCAAGGACTTAGCGTTCGCTACCGCTTCGCCAACACCCATATTGATGATGATCTTTTCTACTTTCGGCACTTGCATGATGGAAGTGTAGTTGAACTTGCTCATCAAACCAGGCACGATTTCGCTCGTATACTTTTCTTTCAATCTTGTTGCCATCTAGGATATCCTCCTTTCCAACCTGACTACTTGTCGAGTACTTCGCCAGACTTTTTCGCGTACCGAACTTTCTTGCCGTTATCCAAAACTTTGTAACCGATGCGAGTAGCTTTTCCGGACTTCGGATCGATCAAAGACACGTTGGATACGTGGATAGCTGCTTCTTGAGTCACAATGCCACCTTGCGGGTTAGCTTGGGACGGACGGCTATGTTTCTTCACGAGGTTGATACCTTCAACCAGAACGCGTTCTTTCTTTGGATAAGCAGCGAGAACGCGACCTTTTTTGCCTTTATCTTTGCCCGCATTTACGATAACAGTGTCGCCTTTTTTAACGTGCATCGCTTGGTGCACCTCCTATCGAACAAACTGCCTGAGTTTTGCCGTTCAATTAGATAACCTCTGGAGCCAGAGAGATGATCTTCATGAAATCCTTGTCGCGGAGCTCACGAGCCACAGGTCCAAAGATACGAGTTCCACGAGGGGATTGATCGTCTTTGATAACTACAGCTGCATTCTCATCGAATTTGATGTAAGAACCATCTTTACGACGAACGCCACTTGCTGTGCGTACTACAACCGCTTTAACTACTTGACCTTTCTTGACAACGCCGCCGGGTGTAGCGGATTTTACGGAGCACACGATAACATCCCCGATGTTCGCCGTTTTGCGACCGGAACCACCCAGAACCTTGATGCACATGAGTTCCTTAGCACCGGAGTTGTCAGCAACAGCCAATCTCGTTTGAGTTTGGATCATTTACTGTTCCTCCTTTCGGATTTATCTATCCGAAAATCTGACTTATACGATTACTGCCTCTTCAACGATACGTACCATACGGAAACGCTTGTCTTTAGACAATGGACGAGTTTCCATGATTTCTACGATGTCGCCAACTTTTGCTGCGTTGTTCTCATCGTGAGCCTTGAACTTTTTGGAGAATTTCATGCGTTTACCGTACAATGGGTGTGTCTTGTAAGTTTCAACAAGAACAACAATGGTTTTATCCATCTTGTCGGAAACGACGCGACCTACAACGGTTCGACGCATATTGCGATCTGCGGTCATCGTTCAAACCTCCTTCCTATAATTAGCCGATTCCCAATTCTCTCTGGCGCAGGACGGTTTTCGCACGAGCAATATCCTTACGCACTTGTTTGATACGAGATGTGGTTTCGAGTTGACCCGTTGCCAACTGGAAACGAAGGTTGAACAACTCTTCTTTCAAAGAAGTAACGTTTTGTTCGAGCTCGGCAGTGGTCAAATTACGGTACTCATTAGCCTTCATGTGCGTCACCACCCACTTCTTCACGCTTCACGAACTTGCACTTGATAGGCAGTTTGTGCATAGCCAGACGCATAGCTTCGCGAGCGACTTCTTCAGGAACACCAGCAAGTTCAAACATGATCTTGCCTGGCTTCACTACCGCTACCCATTTCTCAGGAGAACCTTTACCGGAACCCATCCGTACTTCGAGCGGTTTTTGTGTTACTGGTTTGTCTGGGAAAATTTTGATCCAAACTTTACCACCACGTTTAATGTAACGAGTCATCGCGATACGAGCTGCCTCGATCTGACGATTAGTTACCCAAGATGGCTCCATTGCTTGCAATCCGTATTCACCGAACGCAACAGTAGTACCGCCTTTTGCGTTACCTGCCATTTTCCCGCGGTGTTGTTTACGGTGTTTCACGCGTTTTGGCGTCAACATGATTACTTGCCTCCTTCCTCAGTAGCGACGTTCTTTCTCGCTGGAAGGACTTCTCCACGATAGATCCACACTTTAACACCGATGCGACCATAAGTGGTATGTGCTTCAGCAGTACCGTAGTCGATGTCAGCGCGCAATGTGTGAAGCGGAACAGTACCTTCGCTGTAACCTTCAGAACGTGCGATGTCCGCGCCGCCAAGACGACCGCTTACCAAGGTTTTGATACCTTTAGCACCAGAGCGCAGCGAACGAGTAATCGATTGCTTTTGCGCACGGCGGAAAGAAATGCGGTTTTCCAATTGGCGTGCAATATTTTCAGCTACAAGAGTAGCATCCAGATCCGGACGTTTTACTTCGTTGATGTTGATATGAACGCGTTTGCCAGTCAGTTCGGTCAAAGTTTTGCGCAGAGTTTCAACCTCTGAACCACCTTTACCAATTACCATACCAGGCTTAGCGGTGTGAATCGTAACGTTCACGCGATTAGCTGCGCGTTCGATTTCGATCGTGGATACAGCAGCATCCTTCAGACGCCCTTTTACATACTTACGGATTTTCAAGTCTTCGTGCAACAGAGTTGCGAAGTCCTTGTCAGCGTACCATTTGGACTCCCAGTCACGAATGACACCGATCCGAAGACCTACCGGGCTTACCTTTTGACCCACACGTAATCCCTCCTTATTTCTCGTTTAGTACCACTGTGATGTGGCTCGTGCGTTTATGGATGCGGCTAGCGCGACCCATAGCGCGCGGACGGAAACGCTTCAACGTAGGACCTTGGTCTACGAAGATTTTGCTCACTACCAGGCTGTTTGGATCCAGCTCGTAGTTGTGCTCAGCGTTTGCAATAGCCGATTTCAGGAGCTTTTCAACAACCGGAGAAGATGCTTTAGGCGTATGTTTCAAGATCGCCAAAGCTTCACCTACTTGCTTGCCTCTGATCAAGTCAACCACCAGGCGGACTTTACGAGACGCGATGCGAATATTGCGTGCAACTGCTTTTGCTTCCATCTTTGTACCTCCTCTCTGTCAAGAGAAAATTAGCGCTTCTTGGACTTCTTGTCGTTGTCGACGTGACCCTTGAAGGTACGAGTTGGTGCGAATTCACCCAATTTATGACCAACCATGTCTTCCGATACGTATACAGGTACATGTTTGCGGCCATCGTAAACTGCAAACGTGTGTCCTACGAAATCAGGAAAGATGGTGGAACGGCGAGACCATGTTTTGATCACGCGTTTCTCGTTCTTTTCATTTTGCTCGTCAACTTTTTTCATCAAGTGGTCATCCACGAAAGGACCCTTTTTTAAGCTACGTCCCATTAGTGAACCTCCCTTCGCCATAGGCGTTCGGTTATAGTATCAGCCTACCTTACTTTTTACGGCGGCGGATGATGTACTGGTCGGACTTGTTCTTCTTCTTACGAGTCTTGAGACCCAGGGTTGGTTTACCCCAAGGAGTAACAGGAGCCTTACGACCGATTGGAGCGCGACCTTCACCACCACCGTGTGGGTGATCGTTAGGGTTCATTACGCTACCGCGAACTGTCGGGCGAATACCCAACCAGCGGGAACGTCCTGCTTTACCGATGTTCAGCAATTCGTGATCTTGGTTACCTACTTGACCGATGGTAGCGCGGCATACGTTATGAATGCGGCGAGTTTCACCGGAAGACAGGCGAACGATTACGAATTCACCATCACGACCAAGCAATTGAGCAGAAGTACCAGCAGCGCGAACCAATTGGCCACCTTTACCAGGTTTCAGCTCGATGTTGTGGATGGTAGTACCTACCGGGATTTTCTCCATTGGCAGTGCGTTACCGATTTTGATGTCGGCATCTGCTCCGGATACAATCTGGTCGCCCACTTTCAGGTTTTGTGGAGCGATAATGTAACGCTTTTCACCGTCTGCATAGTTGATCAGCGCGATGTTAGCGGAACGGTTTGGATCGTATTCAATGGTTGCTACGCGACCAATGATACCATCTTTGTTACGTTTGAAGTCGATAATACGGTATTTACGTTTGTGACCGCCACCTTGATGACGAACGGTAATTCTACCTTGGTTGTTGCGACCAGCTTTTTTGCTGAGAGGCGCCAACAAGGATTTTTCGGGAGTCGACGTGGTGATCTCCTCGAAAGTAGAAACCGTCATTTGGCGACGACCAGGAGAAGTCGGTTTAAACTTTTTGATACCCATGTTAATACCCTCCTTTTCGGTAGTCGTCGAGGTTATACTCCCTCGTAGAAGGCCAATTCTTTGCTGTCATCAGTCAGCTTAACGATTGCTTTCTTCCACTCGGACGTGTAACCGGAGTATTTTCCGTAGCGTTTTGGTTTAGCAGGTACACGAACTGTGTTAACTGCTTCTACTTTTACGCCAAATACTTTTTCAACTGCTTGTTTGATTTCTGTCTTGTTGGCTTTGAGAGGTACTTCGAATACGTACTTTTTCTCAGCCATCATATCAGTGGTGCGCTCGGTAATGACAGGGCGTTTAAGGACATCATGAAGGCTCTTCATTAGGCGAGCACCTCCTCTACTTTCGCAATCGCTTCTTTCGTCACGATTACTTTGTCATGCGCTACCAGATCAAGAACGTTAATGCCTGCAGCATCTACGATTTTTGCACCTGGAATATTGCGGGAAGCAAGAGCTACGTTTTGGTCGTACTCGGAAGTAACGATCAGAACTTTGCGATCTGCTTTCAAGTTGTTCAGAACAACTGTCATTTCTTTTGTTTTAGGAGCTGCAATGTTCAGAGCTTCCAAAACCAAAATTTCATTGCTTTGTACTTTTGCGGAGAGTGCGGATTTCAGTGCCAAACGGCGAACTTTACGGTTCAGTTTGTAACCGTATTTGCGCGGAGTTGGACCGAATACAACACCGCCACCTTTCCATTGCGGAGAGCGAATGGAACCTTGGCGTGCACGTCCTGTACCTTTTTGGCGCCATGGCTTGCGGCCACCACCACGTACTTCAGAACGGTTCTTTACATCATGTGTACCTTGGCGTTGGGATGCTTGTTGCATCACGATCGCATCGTACAGAACTGCGCTGTTAGGCTCAATCCCAAATACGCTGTCTGCCAGATCGATTTCGCCAACTTGAGAACCGCTTTGGTTATAAAGAGCTACTTTCGGCATGTCAGTTCCTCCTTTCCTTACTAGTTCTTCTTGACTGCCGTGGAAACCAGTACGCATCCGTTTTTCGGACCAGGCACGGAGCCTTTCACGAGAATCAAGTTGCGTTCTGCGATAACTTTAACCACTTCCAGGTTTTGAATGGTAACGTTGTCTCCACCCATTTGACCTGGCAGGGTTTGGCCTTTAAATACACGACCTGGATCGACAGCACCCAAAGAACCTGGGCGGCGATGGTAGCGTGAACCGTGAGCCATAGGACCGCGGGATTGATTGTGACGTTTGATCGCACCTTGGAAACCTTTACCCTTGGTTACGCCGGCAACGTCAACGAATTCTCCCTCAGCAAAAATGTCAGCCTTCAACTCTTGACCAACCTCATAGTCAGCGAGGTTTACTCCGCGAATTTCGCGAATGAAGCGCTTAGGAGCAGTGTTAGCTTTTGCTGCATGGCCTTTTTCCGGCTTGTTAGCGCGCTGTTCTTTTTTGTCGTCGAAACCGATTTGAATTGCTTCATAACCGTCGTTCGCAACGTCTTTCTTCTGAAGAACTACGTTAGAACCTGCTTCGATAACCGTTACAGCAATCGCTGCTCCGTTTGGACCAAAAACTTGACTCATTCCAAGTTTTTTCCCTAAGATTCCTTTGGTCATTTGTGCCACCTCCTGTGCTTATTTCAGTAAAACATTTTATGTTGTATCAAGTCCCCATCGATGCGCAGGGGTGCCATTTAAGGGTTTGTTGCTTGGTATAACACGCTTATCAAGACAACGTCTGCGCGTGTATCGCTTTTTGGGACCTTACAGTTTAATCTCGATGTCTACACCAGATGGCAGATCCAGACGCATCAGAGCATCTACTGTTTGTGGTGTAGGATTCAAGATATCGATCAAACGTTTATGTGTACGCATCTCGAATTGCTCACGAGAATCTTTGTACTTATGAACCGCACGCAGGATCGTGTAAATTGCTTTCTCCGTAGGAAGTGGAATTGGACCGGATACGTTAGCACCGGAACGCTTCGCAGTGTCCACGATTTTCTCTGCGGACTGATCCAGGATTTTGTGATCATACGCCTTCAAACGAATACGAATCTTTTGCTTTGCCATTGAAGTCCCTCCTTTTTCGCCCATTTTTTAAACAGACATTTCTCCGTGGAAATATCCTGCACCCCAGTCATGGCAAAGGGCCCGGGTGTGTCAGCAACCTCCCACATCATCGCAAGTCCATGACCAACATTCAATATTGTACTAAAAAGAATTGGGCAACGCAAGTTTTTTCTTGGGTTTCCGCATATTTTTTTGTACATGGTGTGCCTACTGAATAGCTCACCTTGACCATATTACAGATTTCCGGGAAGAAAGGCAAGCGGGATTACCTGCCAACTCGCCGAGCAATCTATCTATAATAGAAGGAAGACGTTATACTTATGGTTGTAATCGTTAAGAAATGGAGGTTTTCCTCAGTGTCTGATGTGAATCAAACCCCTTATGAAATCATCGGCGGTGCAGATACCTTAGCCCGTCTTGTCGATACCTTTTACGATCTGGTAAAGCAGCATCCCGACATTACCGACCTCTTCCCTGAAGATTTAACCGAAGTGAAGGAGCGTCAATATCAGTTTTTGACACAGTTTCTCGGTGGTCCAAGCCTTTATTCGGACGCCCATGGTCATCCGATGCTGCGAGCACGACACATGCCGTTCCCTATTGGACCTATACAGGCAGAGGCTTGGCTCTCATGTATGGATAGAGCCATGTATTTGACTGGACTCGAAGGCGAGATTCGGAAACAAATCTTTGATCGTTTGCGTTTAACCGCCCACCATATGGTCAATAAGTGGGAACAATAAGAAAAAGCGTAGGACAATTACTGTTCTACGCTTTTGTTGTTAGATCAGAGGTTGTTGCCGTACTCGTAACTTTCGGTCTCACCAGGCTACGCGATCCCAAATAAACACCGCCGACTATCATACACAGCGCCAGCAAGTGTACGAGTTGAAGACTTTCTCCCAAGAATATCGCCGCAAATACCAAGCTGGCCATTGGCATTCCATTTAGGAAAACAGCCGTTCGGCTTGCCCCCAGCTGACGTATGCCATAGTTCCAGCCGATCGAGCCGACCGCAGTTGATAGTGCACCCGAAGCAAAAATCACAAGCCACTGGAAGGAAGAAACGTCCAAAGAAAGATAAAAGGAAGCAGGTTGAACAGTCAATGCAACTCCCCATAAGAAGATGACCCCAAACATTTGCGATAAAGCCGTAATTAAGAGTACCGGTACACCTCTTACGACCAACTTGCGAATGAGTAAACCACCCGTTACGTACATGAGCATGGAGAAAAACATAATCGCATCTCCCCAGCCATTCATATGAAGGCCGCCATGCTGTGAGATGACGACAATCAATACTCCTGCAAAACCCATCCCAATGCCAAGCCCTTTTTTCAACGACATGCCTTCCCCTAAGAAAAGCATCGCCAAGAGAGCAGTTGCCAAAGGATTTAATCCAAGTATAAGCGATGCATTTCCTGCCGTCGTGTATTGAACACCAGCTGCAAGCGTTATTTGATGAAGCGCGATAGAACTAGCACCGACTCCAGCTAACAAGAACCAATCTGTTTTGCTAAATCGCAGACTCTTTCTGTATATGAAGATGAGTGGCGATAAACATATCCCACCAACAGTCATGCGTATAGCGGCCACATATAATGGAGGGAACGTCGTTAAATATTTGACCATGACCACGTTCAAGCCCCACAGCGTTACAACACCTGCAAGCATAAGAAACAATAATCGCTCATTATTTTTCATCTATAGTATCCCCCATCCAATCCTGATGGTATTGTAGCATATTGCTACGAGACGCAAATTGAATGATTTTGATGGGAGTTATTTAAAAATTCGATAAAAGCGCATAAAAAAACCCGACAACCAAAGTTGTCGGGTTTTTGCGTATCAGTAAATCCTAAGCGTCGATAGAAGCTACAACACCAGCGCCTACTGTACGGCCACCTTCGCGGATCGCGAAGCGAGTACCTTGTTCCATCGCTACTGGAGCGATCAGTTCAACAGTGAACTCAGTGTTGTCGCCAGGCATGATCATTTCAACGCCTTCTGGCAGTTGGATGATACCTGTTACGTCAGTTGTACGGAAGTAGAACTGTGGACGGTAGTTAGCAAAGAAAGGAGTGTGACGTCCGCCTTCTTCTTTGGACAGAACGTAAACTTCTGCTTTGAACTTAGTGTAAGGCTTAACGGAAGCTGGCTTCGCCAAGCATTGTCCACGCTCGATGTCATTACGGTCTACACCGCGCAGAAGAGCACCGATGTTGTCACCAGCTTGAGCGGAATCCAGCAATTTGCGGAACATCTCAACGCCAGTTACAGTAGTTGTTTTTGTTTCTTCAGCCAAACCGATGATCTCAACTTGGTCACCAACTTTTACTACACCGCGCTCTACGCGACCAGTAGCAACAGTACCACGACCAGTGATCGTGAACACGTCCTCTACAGGCATCAAGAACGGCTTGTCAGTTGCGCGCTCAGGAGTTGGGATGTAGGAATCTACAGCTTCCATCAGCTCAACAATTTTCTTAGCCCAGTCACCAGTTGGGTTATCCAAAGCTTCTTTAGCAGAACCTTTGATTACTGGAGTGTCGTCACCTGGGAACTCATATTGAGACAACAGGTCACGGATTTCCATTTCAACCAGTTCCAACAACTCTTCATCGTCTACCATGTCGCATTTGTTCATGAATACTACGATGTAAGGTACGCCTACTTGCTTGGAGAGCAGGATGTGCTCGCGAGTTTGTGGCATAGGGCCATCAGCTGCGGATACAACCAGGATTGCGCCGTCCATTTGAGCAGCACCAGTAATCATGTTTTTCACGTAGTCAGCGTGACCAGGGCAGTCAACGTGAGCATAGTGACGGTTGTCAGTTTCGTACTCAACGTGTGCTGTGTTGATTGTGATACCGCGCTCTTTTTCTTCTGGAGCAGCGTCAATCGCAGCATAGTTCATTGCTTGTGCTTGACCGCTCTGTGCCAATACAGTTGTAATAGCAGCAGTCAGGGTAGTTTTACCATGGTCAACGTGACCGATAGTACCAATGTTAACGTGTGGTTTATTACGCTCAAATTTCGCTTTTGCCATGAGAGAAAAGCCTCCTTATAGATAAGGGTTTTATGGTTTGAAGAAAGGTTTACCTTACGAATGGTTGTCCCTTCAATATTGTAAACCTTTCTGGTTGCAAGATAAAGCTGTAACCTGTAATTATTCGCCTTTAGATTTCTTGATGATCTCTTCAGCGATAAATTTAGGCACTTCTTCGTAGTGGTCGATCACCATGGAGTAAACGCCACGGCCTTGGGTACGGGAACGAAGAATTGTGGAGTAACCAAACATCTCGGACAGTGGTACCATCGCACGGATTACTTGTGCATTTGCACGAGCTTCCATACCTTCGATACGACCGCGGCGGGAGTTCAGGTCGCCCATAACGTCGCCCATGTACTCTTCTGGCATTGTAACTTCTACTTTCATGATTGGCTCGAGCAGTACAGCGCCACATTTTTTCGCAGCTTCTTTCAGAGCGAGAGAACCTGCTACTTTAAATGCCATCTCGTTGGAGTCAACATCATGGTAGCTACCGTCTACGACAGTTGCTTTGATATCAACCAGCGGGAAGCCGGCGATAACACCATTTTTCATGGACTCTTCGATACCCGCTTGAACAGCAGGGATGTATTCGCGTGGTACTACACCACCAACGATTTTGTTTTCGAATTGGAAGCCTTGACCAGCTTCGAGTGGAGAGAATTCCACCCAAACGTGACCGTATTGACCACGACCACCGGACTGACGAACGAATTTACCTTCCACTTTTGCTGCGTTACGGAATGTTTCACGGTAAGCAACTTGTGGAGCACCTACGTTCGACTCGACTTTAAATTCGCGTCTCAGACGGTCTACGATAATCTCCAGGTGAAGCTCACCCATACCGGAGATGATTGTTTGACCAGTCTCTTCATCTGTGCGAGTTCTGAACGTTGGATCCTCTTCAGCCAGCTTGGACAGGCCGATACCCATCTTGTCTTGGTCTGCTTTGGATTTTGGTTCGATCGCAACAGAGATAACTGGCTCTGGGAAGTCCATAGACTCGAGGATTACAGGAGCCTTCTCATCACACAGAGTATCACCAGTTGTTGTATCTTTCAAACCTACAGCTGCAGCAATGTCACCGGAGTAAACCGTTTGGATCTCTTCACGGTGGTTTGCGTGCATTTGCAGGATACGGCCTACGCGCTCACGTTTACCTTTGGTAGAGTTGAGAACATAAGAACCGGAACTCAGTACACCGGAGTATACGCGGAAGAAAGTCAGGCGGCCTACATACGGGTCAGTCATGATCTTGAACGCAAGAGCAGAGAACGGACCGTTGTCGTCAGCAGCACGATCAACTTCTTCTTCAGTATCTGGCAATGTACCTTTGATTGCAGGGATATCTACCGGAGACGGCAGGTAAGTAACTACGTTGTCCAGCATAGGCTGAACACCTTTGTTCTTGTAAGAAGAACCGCACATTACCGGCGTCAGTTTGCACTCGATAGTACCCTTACGCAGAGCAGCACGGATTTCGTCGTTGGTCAGCTCTTCGCCTTCCAAATACTTCATCATGAGCTCTTCGTCTTGTTCTGCAGCTGCCTCAACCATCGCCATGCGAAGTTCTTCGCAACGAGCGAGCAGTTCAGCAGGAATTTCAGCAGAGTCAGAAGTTTTACCCAAATCATCGGTATATACGATTGCCTTCATTTCGATCAGGTCAACCATACCTTTGAATTGATCTTCTGCACCGATTGGATATTGGATAGCTACTGGATTTGCACCCAGGCGAGATTTGATCTGACCCAAGCACATATCAAAGTTAGCACCCATGATATCCATTTTGTTGATGTAGCACATGCGTGGTACGCCATAGCGGTCAGCTTGGCGCCATACGGTTTCGGTCTGCGGCTCAACGCCACCTTTTGCGTCAAAAACGGTTACAGCACCGTCAAGAACGCGCAGGGAGCGCTCAACTTCTACAGTGAAGTCTACGTGGCCTGGCGTATCGATAATGTTGATTCGATGGCCATTCCATTGAGCAGTAGTAGCAGCCGAAGTGATCGTGATACCACGCTCTTGCTCTTGTTCCATCCAGTCCATGGTTGCTGCACCTTCGTGCACCTCACCAATTTTATGAACGCGACCAGTGTAGAACAGAATACGCTCAGTAGTCGTCGTCTTACCAGCATCGATGTGAGCCATGATACCGATATTACGCGTATTCGGCAAAGAGAACTCGCGAGCCATTAGGTATGCTCCTTCCATACTCGAGTTTGAGAATAAACGGGTATCCAATACGGACACCCGATTCAATTCCTACCAGCGATAGTGAGCAAACGCTTTGTTCGCTTCAGCCATCTTGTGCGTGTCTTCACGCTTTTTAACTGCTGCACCGGTGTTGTTAGCAGCGTCCATGATCTCGTTAGCAAGACGTTGTTCCATGGTTTTCTCTCCACGGTTACGGGAGTAGTTAACCATCCAACGCAGGCCAAGAGTGGTACGGCGCTCCGGTTTTACTTCGATTGGTACTTGGTAGTTAGCACCACCTACACGGCGAGCTTTAACTTCCAGTACTGGCATTACGTTTTTCAGTGCTTCTTCAAACACTTCCATCGGGTTGCGACCTGTGCGCTCCTGGATGATGTCAAATGCGTTGTAGAGAATGTTCTGAGCTACACCACGCTTACCATCCAACATCAGGCGGTTAATCAAGCGAGTAACCAACTTGCTGTTGTGAATAGGATCAGGCAGCACGTCACGACGGGTTACAGGACCTTTACGAGGCATCGTATTCCCTCCTTCTTTTCGTTATAAAATCACGCCACTTCACAGGCGTTTTCTTATTTCTTTTTCGCTGCAGCAGCTGCTTGACCTGGCTTCGGACGCTTAGTACCGTACTTGGAACGACCTTGTTTACGGTTGTTCACACCAGCAGTGTCAAGTGCACCACGAACGATATGGTAGCGTACCCCTGGCAAGTCTTTTACACGACCGCCGCGCACCAGCACGACGCTATGCTCTTGCAGGTTGTGGCCAATACCACCGATGTAAGCTGTTACCTCGATTCCGTTAGTCAAACGCACACGAGCGTATTTACGCAACGCGGAGTTCGGTTTTTTCGGAGTCATGGTACCTACACGAGTGCAAACACCACGTTTTTGAGGAGAACTTTGGTTAGTTTGGCTTTTCTTGAAGCTGTTGTACCCCTTTTGAAGAGCTGGGGACTTCGACTTCACAACCTTATCCTCGCGACCTTTACGCACCAATTGGTTAATTGTAGGCATGATGTTACCTCCCTTCTTAATACCCAATCTTCAAGACCACAGATCCAGGTGAGTCATTTTTAGGTCAAATAGAAAGTCCTTGTCCAGCATTACGCAACGTGTAAGCCACAGACAAAAACATCGTTAACCACTTTTTTTAATCGCAGCAGTAGCCGCTCCCACTTCAATTCCGCACGCTTTGCCTAAGCGACGCATGGAATCTACATGAATGACTGGAACACCCTTCTCTTTGCAAAGGAGCTCGACTTTTTGGGTCAAACGCTTATCTGCATCAACAGCGATATACACTGCTTCTACCTGTTGGTTTTCAACAGCCTTGATCGTCTGCTTAATGCCGATAGTCAAGTCCTTGGCCCGCTCGACTTTTTCATAAGACATGATTCTCATATCCTCCAAAGTACTGATGTCAGGCACACTTGAATATAATATCAGGTGGGCTAGTTGTTGTCAACGCCCATCTCATATTTTTATTTAGGAAAGCGCCCACCAATCGGTGATGGGCGCTTTTCCCGTAATTACTCTACAGAAACCGCTTCTTGCTCGGCTTTTGCTGCTTCCAGCTCTGCTTCGTAATCTACTTGACTAGCAACTTTTACATTGCGGTAACGAGACATACCGGTACCTGCTGGAACCAACTTCCCGATAATAACGTTCTCTTTCAAACCTAGCAAGCGGTCCACTTTTCCTTTGATCGCTGCATCGGTGAGAACGCGGGTAGTTTCTTGGAAAGAAGCTGCCGACAAGAAGGAATCCGTCTCAAGAGATGCTTTTGTAATCCCGAGAAGAACCGGACGACCTACTGCTGGACTTCTGCCTTCCATGAGGGCTTTTGTGTTCGCTACTTCAAATTCTGGCACCTCAACATAGGAGCCTGGCAAGAGGTCTGTATCTCCGCTGTCGATGACGCGCAGTTTGCGCAGCATCTGACGAATCATAACCTCAACGTGCTTGTCGTTAATTTCTACCCCTTGCATACGGTAAACTTTTTGTACCTCTTGCAAGATGTAGTTGGAAACGCCGCGCATGCCGCGAACTTTGAGCATTTCTTTCGGGTCTACGGAACCTTCCGTGAGCTCATCACCAGCATTCAGCTTCACACCAACAGAAACCTTGATGCGAGAGCCATACGGTGCTGCATACACTTTGTTTTCCGCTTCTCCACGCACTTCGATTTCGCGACGATCTTTACCTTCGCGAATATCGACGACTTCACCATCGATCTCGGAGATGACTGCTTGCCCTTTTGGATTACGCGCTTCGAACAACTCTTGAATACGCGGCAAACCTTGGGTAATATCGTCTCCCGCAACCCCACCGGTATGGAAGGTACGCATGGTCAGCTGGGTACCCGGCTCACCAATGGACTGAGCAGCGATAATACCAACCGCTTCTCCCACTTCCACCTCGGCACCTGTCGCCAGGTTGCGTCCGTAGCACAGTTTGCAGACACCATGGCTGGTGCGGCAAGCAAGTACGTTACGGATATAGACGGAAGTAATACCTTCTTTTTCGATATACTCGGCAACCTCTTCAGAGATCTCCTCATTGCGGTGCACGATGATTTCTTTCGTCTCAGGGTGGCGCAAAGTCTCGAAGCAAGTACGTCCTGTCAGACGGTCAGACAGCTTCTCGATCTCTTCTTTACCATCCTTGATCGCTGTTACACGGATACCTTTATCTGTTCCACAATCGGTTTCGCGTACAATCACGTCTTGAGCTACGTCGACCAGACGACGAGTCAGGTAACCCGAGTCCGCTGTACGCAAGGCCGTATCGGCGAGACCTTTACGCGCACCGTGCGTGGAGATAAAGTACTCCAATACCGTCAGACCTTCACGGAAGTTGGATTTAATCGGCAACTCAATGATTCGACCAGATGGGTTGGCCATCAGACCGCGCATACCTGCCAGCTGAGTGATCTGGGATACGTTACCGCGGGCACCGGAGTTCGCCATCATGTAGATCGCATTGAACTTATCCATCGCCTTCATCAAAACTTCTGTTACTTCATCCTTCGCTTTCGACCAGATGGAGATTACACGGTCATAACGCTCGTCTTCGGTAATTAAACCGCGACGGAATTGCGTCATGACAGTTGCAACTTTCTCATCTGCAGCATCAAGGATGTCTTTTTTCTTTCCTGGTACCGCGATGTCCGCTACGGCAATCGTGATACCTGCTTTTGTCGAGTACGTGAAGCCCAGTTCCTTGATCTTGTCGAGGATCATGGACGTTTTCATCGTACCAAAGCGACGGAAGCACTCGGAAATAATAGTACCTAGGAAGCCTTTTTTTACAGCACCTGGGTCCGGGAGGTTCTTAATGAACTCAGAAACATTCGTACCTTTATCAAAGACAAAGCACTCATCTGGAACCATCGTTTGCAGGTTAGCTCTAGTCGGTGCATTGATAAACGGCATATCTGCAGGGAAGATTTCGTTGAAGATCACTTTCCCAACTGTCGTTACGATCAGTGCGTTCTCTTGACGCTCAGTAAAGCTGATTTTGTTCAGGCGTTTCGCTGGCAGAGCGATGCGCGTATGCAGGCTGATAAAGCCTTGCTGATAAGCGGCAATCGCATCGTGAGGATCGCGATAAATCGTACCCTCGCCTTTGTCACCTTCGCGTTCCAGTGTCAGGTAGTAGGAACCAAGCACCATGTCCTGGGATGGTGTTACTACCGGTTTACCGTCTTTCGGGTTCAAGATGTTCTGCGCTGCCAGCATGAGGATGCGGGCTTCCGCCTGTGCTTCAGCAGACAACGGAACGTGAACCGCCATTTGGTCACCGTCAAAGTCCGCGTTGTACGCTGTACAAACGAGTGGATGCAGACGGATCGCACGGCCTTCAACCAGAACTGGTTCGAATGCCTGGATACCCAGACGGTGCAAGGTGGGGGCACGGTTCAACAGTACCGGGTGCTCACGAATAACGTCCTCGAGAACGTCCCATACTTCTGGCTGAACGCGCTCAACCTTGCGCTTTGCGCTCTTGATGTTGTGAGCGAGGCCTTTAGAAACCAGCTCTTTCATCACGAACGGTTTGAAGAGTTCCAGTGCCATTTCTTTAGGCAAACCGCACTGATACATCTTCAGGTTAGGTCCTACAACGATAACGGAACGACCGGAGTAGTCAACACGCTTACCGAGCAGGTTTTGACGGAAACGACCTTGTTTACCTTTCAGCATGTGGCTGAGAGATTTCAAAGGACGGTTACCTGGTCCTGTTACCGGACGTCCACGACGACCGTTGTCGATGAGCGCGTCTACTGCTTCCTGCAGCATGCGTTTCTCGTTTTGTACGATAATGTCAGGAGCACCCAGTTCAAGCAGGCGCTTCAGACGGTTATTACGGTTAATTACACGGCGGTACAGGTCATTCAGGTCGGAAGTGGCAAAACGTCCACCATCCAACTGAACCATTGGACGAAGCTCTGGCGGAATAACCGGCAGTACGTCGAGAACCATCCAATCCGGGTGGTTACCGGAGTTGCGGAAAGCCTCGAGCACTTCCAGACGCTTGATCGCACGGTTGCGACGCTGGCCTTGTGCCGTTTTCAAATCTTCTTTTAACGTTTCCACGTCTTTATCCAGATCGATTTCTGCAAGCAGGCGTTTGATCGCTTCTGCTCCCATCATCGCTTGGAAGGAGTGGCCGTATTTCTCACGATAGTTGCGATACTCTTTTTCGGAGAGCAATTGCTTTTTATCGAGAGGAGTGTCACCTGGATCGGTTACTACGTAAGAAGCAAAGTAGATTACTTCCTCCAGGGAACGAGGGGACATGTCGAGTACCAAGCCCATACGGCTTGGAATCCCTTTGAAGTACCAGATGTGAGAAACTGGGGCAGCCAGTTCAATGTGCCCCATACGCTCACGCCGTACTTTGGCGCGGGTCACTTCCACGCCACAACGATCGCACACTACACCTTTATAACGAACGCGCTTGTACTTACCGCAATGACATTCCCAGTCCTTGGTTGGTCCAAAGATGCGTTCGCAGAACAAGCCGTCTTTTTCCGGTTTCAATGTGCGGTAGTTGATCGTCTCTGGCTTCTTCACTTCCCCGAAAGACCACGAACGGATCTTATCGGGGGAAGCCAGGCCGATCTTCATATATTCGAAGTTGTTCACGTCAATCACAGGGCGTTACCTCCCTTGGTACCGGAATCTTACTCTTCGTTCAAGCTTCCGCCTTCGAGTACGAGGTTCAGTTTTTCACCGTTGCCTTCATCCTCGTCTTCCATTTCACGCATTTCAATCTCCTTCTCATCACCGGACAGAATCTTCACGTCCATACCCAAGCTCTGGAGTTCCTTAATCAATACTTTGAAGGACTCAGGAACACCTGGTTCTGGAACGTTTTCGCCCTTAACGATCGCTTCGTACGTTTTCACGCGGCCCACGACGTCATCCGACTTGACAGTGAGAATTTCTTGCAAGGTGTAGGCAGCACCGTATGCTTCCAGTGCCCAAACCTCCATCTCCCCGAAACGCTGTCCACCAAATTGAGCTTTACCACCCAATGGCTGTTGCGTAACAAGAGAGTAAGGACCAGTGGAACGAGCATGGATTTTGTCATCGACCAAGTGAGCCAGTTTCAGCATGTATACACAACCAACTGTTACACGACGATCAAATGGTTCACCTGTACGACCATCAAACAAGATCGTTTTTCCGTCACGATCCAGGCCTGCTTCTTCCAACGTTTCGAATACTTCTGCCTGACGTGCACCGTCAAATACTGGCGTTGCTACGTGGATACCCAGAAGCTTCGCTGCCATACCCAAGTGAGTCTCCAATACCTGACCGATGTTCATACGCGAAGGTACGCCCAACGGGTTGAGTACGATCTCTACTGGAGAGCCATCTGGCAGGAACGGCATGTCTTCTTCCGCCATGATGCGGGCGATAACCCCTTTATTACCATGTCGACCGGCCATTTTGTCACCCACGGAGATTTTCCGTTTTTGGGCGATGTAAACGCGAACCAGTTGGTTTACGCCTGGTGGCAATTCGTCGCCATTCTCACGCGTAAATACTTTTACGTCTACGATGATACCGGAACCACCATGTGGTACGCGCAGGGATGTATCACGAACTTCACGAGCTTTTTCACCGAAGATGGCATGCAGGAGGCGTTCTTCTGCTGTCAGCTCAGTAACCCCTTTTGGAGTAACCTTACCAACGAGAATGTCGCCGTCCTGAATCTCCGCACCAACACGGATGATACCGCGTTCGTCCAGGTTTTTCAGAGCATCTTCCCCGACGTTTGGAATATCGCGAGTGATTTCCTCTGGACCCAGCTTGGTGTCGCGAGCTTCGGACTCGTATTCTTCAATATGGATAGACGTATAAACGTCATCTTTAACAAGTTTTTCACTCAGAAGAATCGCGTCTTCGTAGTTGTATCCTTCCCACGTCATAAACGCGACGATCACGTTACGACCGAGAGCCAATTCACCTTTTTCAGTGGACGGGCCGTCCCCAACGATATCGCCTTTTTCAATCCATTCTCCAGTGCTTACGATTGGACGCTGGTTGATGCAGGTACCTTGGTTGGAACGGATAAACTTGTGCATTTTGTACTTATCGAGATCGCCAGCAACTTTTCTACCGTCGATTTCTTGGTAACGACGAATCCAGATTTCGCGAGCCGTTACGCGTTCTACTTGACCCGGATTTTTGGCTACGATCGCCACACCGGAGTCTTGCGCTGCTTTATGCTCCATACCCGTACCGACAAACGGTGCTTGTGGAATCAAAAGCGGAACGGCCTGCCGCTGCATGTTTGAACCCATCAGTGCGCGGTTGGCGTCATCGTTCTCGAGGAACGGAATCAGCGCTGTCGCAACAGATACAACCTGCTTCGGCGATACGTCCATGAAGTCAACCTTGTCGCGCGGTACGCTCAAGATCTCACCTTTACGACGGCAGATAACCATGTCGTTTACGAAACGGCCATCTTGATCCAGTGGCTGATTCGCCTGTGCCACGTTGAACACGTCTTCCTCATCAGCAGTCAAGTAGCTGATATCAGTCAACACGAAGCCTGTTTCTGGATCTACTTTACGACGAGGCGTTTCGATGAATCCGTAATCGTTAATGCGTGCAAAGGACGACAAAGAGTTGATCAAACCAATGTTTGGTCCCTCTGGCGTCTCAATTGGACACATACGACCGTAGTGGGAATGGTGAACGTCGCGCACTTCGAAGCCCGCGCGCTCGCGCGTCAAACCACCAGGTCCGAGTGCGGACAGACGGCGTTTGTGCGTCAGCTCAGCCAATGGGTTTGTTTGGTCCATAAACTGGGACAGCTGCGAGCTACCAAAGAACTCCTTCAGAGATGCAATCACTGGACGGATGTTAATGAGAGCCTGCGGTGTAATTTGGTTTTGATCCTGGATGGACATGCGCTCACGAACCACACGCTCCATACGGGACAGACCAATACGGAACTGGTTCTGCAACAGTTCACCCACGGAACGCAGACGACGGTTACCCAAGTGGTCGATATCGTCTGTGGAACCTACACTGTGCAGGAGGTTCATGAAATAGTTGATCGCCGATACGATGTCCGCCGGCGTAATATGTTTGAAGGACTTATCTACATTTCCGTTTCCGATTACTTTGATGATCTTGCCATCTTCAATCGGAGAGAAAATATTGATAGATTGTAGATGGATTGCTTCATCTTCCAGAACGCCGCCATGCGTGCGAACGTCAATAAATCCGATGCTGCCTTCCAGAGCTGGCACAATGCGTTCCAATACACGACGGTCAATCATTTGACCGGCTTCGGCAAAAATTTCACCTGTAGTGGTATCGATCAATGTTTCAGCCAGACGTTGGTTGTACAGACGGTTTTTCAGATGAAGCTTCTTGTTCATTTTGTAACGACCAACAGAAGCCAGGTCATAGCGCTTAGGGTCGAAGAAACGAGAGATCAAGAGGCTCTTCGCATTTTCGACTGTTGGTGGCTCGCCCGGACGAAGACGCTCGTAGATTTCGATGAGCGCTTTTTCCGTAGAATCGGTATTGTCTTTTTCCAGCGTGTTCTTGATGTATTCATCTTCACCCAGCAAGTTGAGAATCTCGATGTCAGAACCAAAGCCCAACGCACGCAAAAGAACCGTTACCGGGATTTTTCTCGTACGGTCGATGCGGACATAAATTACGTCTTTCGCATCGGTCTCCAGCTCCAGCCAAGCACCCCGGTTCGGGATTACTGTAGCTGTAAACGTCTGCTTGCCGTTTTTGTCCACTTTGGTGTTGTAATATACACTGGGGGAACGAACAAGCTGGCTGACAATAACGCGCTCAGCACCATTAATAATGAAGGTTCCCGTTTCGGTCATGAGCGGGAAATCCCCCATGAAGACTTCTTGTTCCTTCACTTCTCCCGTCTCTTTGTTCAACAAACGTACCTTCACACGCAGAGGCGCCGCATAGGTGACGTCACGTTCTTTCGACTCGTCAACATCGTACTTCGGCTCTCCCAAGCTGTAATCAATAAACTCCAGCACGAGATTACCTGTGAAGTCCTGGATTGGCGAAATGTCTTGGAACATCTCACGGAGCCCCTCATCAAGGAACCATTGGTAGGACTTTTGTTGAATCTCGATGAGATTTGGAAGGCCCAGCACTTCGTTAATACGTGAATACGTACGACGCTGGCGGTGTCGGCCACTTTGAATCACTTTACCTGCCAACTTATTCACCCCTCAGGTTGTGTTTTCACACATAGAAACTCGGCATTCGGCAACTTTAAAATCGCAGACGAATGCCTATAAATAAAAATGGGTTAAAGCAGTTTCAACCATTTTTAACCCAGAGAAACTCTATTTTAAAAGAATTCCCATGTTTCCACACAAACATTCCTATCTAAGGAAAAAAGTAGAAACGCTTGTCGGACAGGGAATTGCTGAAAAATAGACATTTATCCCATATTGACATTTTATAATGCTACCACAATCAAATGTTCGCGTCAAGAAAAGATTTCTAATGATTTCTTCTTGCTTATTTGATCGCACGGAATATGTGGTAGCCCTTTTCCCGATCTACTTCTATCACTTCACGGTACATTTCCTGTAGTTTCTTCAATGCAGATGGGGCGCCTTGTTTCTTTTGAATGACAACCCACATTTCTCCACCATCAACCAACAGTTCGTAACCTTCCACGAAAATGCGATGAACGATTTCCTTGCCCGCGCGAATCGGCGGGTTGGTCAGAATGACGTCAAACTGCTCACTTTGCACGCCACTATAAACATCACTCACTCGAACCTCGACATTTTTTATTCCATTTGCTTCTGCATTACGACGAGCCAGGTTCACCGCACGCTCGTTCACATCGATCATCGTTACCCGACCATGTTCAGCAAGTCTGGCAGCTGTCAAGCCCATCGGACCATACCCACAGCCCACATCGAGCACACGTGCATGACTGTCGATTTCCATGTTCTCGATGAGCAATACACTTCCAAAGTCAATCCGCTCTCGGGAAAAAACGCCTGCATCCGTAATGAAACGAAGCTCATTGCCACGGAGCATAAACGTAAATTGCTGTTCGTCATGTGCAGCACCCGGTCGATTGGTGTAGTAGTGGTCTGCCACGTGTGATTCACCCTTCCTCATCGTTTCAACATGCATTCATCAAAACCTTACAGAAAATCCCCCTGCCGCAGGCAAGGGGATATCCTAAAGGAAGCTAACTTACTTTACTTCTACTTGTGCGCCAGCTTCTTCGAGTTTTGCTTTGAGAGCTTCTGCTTCGTCTTTGGAAACGCCCTCTTTGAGTGTTTTTGGAGCGTTGTCTACCAGGTCTTTTGCTTCTTTCAGACCCAAGCCAGTCAGCTCGCGAACAACTTTGATTACGTTGATTTTGGAAGCGCCGCCGCTTACCAGGTTAACAGTGAACTCAGTTTGCTCAGCAGCAGCTTCTGCTCCGCCACCAGCAACTACAGCTACAGGAGCAGCAGCAGTTACGCCGAATTCTTCTTCAATTGCTTTTACCAGATCGTTCAGTTCGAGAACGGACATGCCTTTAATGGCTTCCAAGATTTGGTCTTTAGACATTTGTAAATCCTCCATTCAAGGAATAGTATTTGTAAAACATTAACCGATCAGACGATTAAGCGCCTTGACCTTCTTTTTGTTCTGCCACTGCTTTGACTGCCAGTGCAACGTTGCGCATTGGAGCTTGCAGGACGGAAAGAAGCATGGACAAGAGACCTTCGCGGTTCGGCAGGGAAGCCAGAGCTTTAATTTGCTCAGCACCAACTACTTTACCCTCGATAACGCCACCCTTGATTTCCAGCTTGTCGTTTTTCTTAGCGAATTCAGCGATAACTTTCGCTGGAGCGATGATATCGTCTTTGCAGAACGCCAAAGCGTTCGGTCCAGTCAGATATTGATCCAGTTCAGTCAGGCTTTCCTTCTCAGTAGCCAAACGAGTCAAAGAGTTTTTCAACACTTGGAACTCAACACCAGCTTCACGCAATTGCTTACGGAGCTCAGTTACTTGTGCTACTGTCAAACCGCGGTAGTCAGCTACCACTGTAGTTTGGCTTTCGCGAAGCTTAGTTGCGATTTCATTGATCGCTTGTACCTTTTCTTCACGAATAACGGTTGGACGAATTTCTGCCATTGATTACACCTCCCGTGCTCTAATCCTAGAAAATGAAGAATGCCCTCGCAGACTCACGAGGGCATAATGCTATATCGTCAAAGGAAAACAGCGTTTCCTCATTCGTACATTACACGCCTCGGAGGGATATTAAGCGTTACTCTCACAAGCACCGCGCCTTCTGTCTACGGCATATTCTTTTCATCAACAGGGACTATCTTAACAACTCCCATAAAGGAAGTCAAGTGTCATTATTTTACAGCTACACGAACACCAGGGCCCATAGTAGAGCTCAGGGTTACATTTCTCATGTAAACACCTTTTGCTGCAGCCGGTTTCGCACGGTTCAGTGCATCCGTCAGAGCAGCCAAGTTGTCAGCCAGCTTGTCAGCATCAAAGGATGCTTTGCCGATAGGAGCGTGGATGTTACCAGCTTTGTCTACGCGGTATTCAATTTTACCTGCTTTGATTTCGTTAACCGCTTTTGTTACATCGAAAGTAACAGTACCGGTCTTAGGGTTTGGCATCAGGCCTTTTGGACCGAGTACACGACCCAATTTACCTACTTCACCCATCATGTCAGGGGTAGCTACGATAACGTCAAAGTCAAACCAGCCACCTTGAATTTTCGCGATCATGTCTGCATCGCCTACGAAGTCTGCGCCAGCTGCTTCAGCATCTTTTGCTTTCTCGCCTTTAGCGAATACGAGAACACGTTGTACTTTACCAGTACCATGTGGCAATACAACAGCGCCACGAATTTGTTGGTCAGCACGCTTAGGGTCTACACCCAAACGGAAAGCTGCTTCAACAGTTTCATCGAATTTAGCAGTAGCTGCTTTTTTAACCAGCTCAATACCTTCTGCTACTTCGTATACTTTGTTTTTATCAACGAGCTTTACAGCGTCTTGATACTTCTTACCTTTTTTCGCCATGATTAAATCTCCCTTCAATGTGGTCGTAGCGGTTGATCCTCCCACAGACAGGGGGGCACAACGTCTGTGCCCCCTTGCACTCAAGACAATTAGTCTTCGATTACGATACCCATAGAACGAGCTGTACCTTCTACCATGCGCATAGCCGCTTCTACGGATGCAGCATTCAGGTCAGGACGCTTCAGTTCTGCGATTTCACGAACTTTATCACGTTTCAGCGTAGCAACTTTTGTTTTGTTTGGTACGCCAGAACCGGACTCGATACCAGCAGCTTTCTTCAACAGAATTGCAGCTGGAGGAGTTTTTGTGATAAAAGTGAAAGAACGGTCTTCAAACACGGTGATTTCCACCGGAATGATCATACCTACTTCGCTTTCAGTGCGAGCATTGAATTCTTTACAGAATCCCATGATGTTTACACCAGCTTGACCGAGAGCCGGACCTACTGGAGGTGCAGGATTCGCTTTACCTGCTGGAATTTGTAATTTAATTACGCGGATAACCTTCTTAGCCACGTAAGACACCTCCTTACTTCACATGTGGTTATTACGGGGGAATGCCCCCTCCCACCGTTTTTTGAAAGTCTAGTAAAAGACTTTCGATCTATAGTGAGAGTGCAAGAAACCCCAATTAATGTTGTGGGATTGTTAAAACAAAATGAAATGTACCACATAGCGCGATACTTTTCAAGTTGAATCCTAATCCAATTGTTGAACTTGTGTAAAGTCTAGCTCTACCGGTGTTTCGCGACCAAAGATGTCCACCAACACGCGAACCTTCTGCCTGTCCGGGTAAATCTCGATAATCTCCCCGGTGCGATTGGAAAACGGACCATCTGTGACGCGCACCATATCGCGGAGAGCAAAATCGATTCTGATCTTGGGAATTTCGATTCCCATTTGCTTGAGAATCGTATCGGCCTCTTCAGGACGCAGCGCTGTCGGTTTAGAGCCAGCACCCGTGGATCCGACAAAGCCGGTAACCCCAGGGGTGTTGCGCACGACATACCAAGAGTCGTCCGTCATCACCATTTCAACAAGGACGTATCCAGGAAACACTTTTTTCGTGACGGTGCGCTTCTTACCATCCTTGGTTTCCACCTCTTCTTCAGTGGGAACAAGAACGCGAAAGATCTTGTCTTCCATGCCCATCGACTCGAGTCGCTTCTCCAGATTGGTTTTCACCTTGTTTTCGTAACCTGAGTACGTATGAAGTACATACCATGCTTTTTCCATATCCAACAGGACGATAACCGTCCGTCCCTCCTAAGACTTGCATAATTACGTTCCTAGAATCAAATCGATCAAGCGCGAGATACCCAAATCAACGACGAAGAAGAATACTGCCAGGAGCATAACCGTAACAAGAACAACGAGCGTATAGGTCGTCAATTCTTTACGGTTAGGCCAACGGACTTTCTTTAGTTCGGACATTACGTCACTAAAAAAACCACCGGTACGGCGAAAACTGGCTCCGATTCGTGATAAAAAACCCACTTTGCCACCCCCTGACTTCGTCGCATCAACCATTACTTCGTCTCGCGATGAAGGGTTTGCTTCTTGTCACGGGAGCAATACTTTTTCAGTTCAACACGTTCAGTAGTGGTGCGCTTGTTCTTTGTGGAGATATAGTTACGCTCGCCACACTCGGTGCACGCCAACGTGATGTTTACTCGCATTTATTGCCACCTCCATCTCATTTCAAACCTGCTATTAGTTAAAAGTACCCCGATGATTAATAGTACGGGAAAACCGCTACTTTTTCCAGACCATTTCATTCACCTAAGTAACCATAGAACAGAGAGATAAGAGTCTATGGCTACCTAAATAAATTTATCACACCGAAATACCCATGTCAAACAAAATGACTTGACAACCAGAAGTCCTTTTGCTTCCAAAATAAAAAGAGAGATTCTCTCTTACAGATGAATCTCTCTTCCTTCTAAATAGCGCTCTAGCTTGCGCTTGACTCTCTGTAATGCATTATCGATAGACTTGACATGACGCTTCAGTTCAACAGCAATCTGCTGATAGGATCGTCCGTCCAAGTAAAGCATGAGAACCTGGCGCTCCAAGTCACTCAAGATTTCACTCATCTTGCCTTCGATGTCATCGAATTCTTCCCGATTGATAAACAATTCCTCTGGATCGGTCACCTTGGTTCCCGAGATCACATCGAGTAGTGTCCGGTCAGAATCTTCATCGTATATAGGCTTGTCCAATGAGACGTAAGAATTGAGCGGGATGTGCTTTTGGCGTGTCGCCGTCTTGATCGCGGTAATGATCTGACGGGTAATACACAGCTCGGCAAATGCCTTGAACGACGTGAGCTTGTCTCCTCGGAAGTCGCGAATAGACTTGTACAGTCCGATCATCCCTTCCTGCACGATGTCTTCGCGGTCAGCCCCAATAAGAAAATAGGATCTCGCTTTGGCACGGACGAAGTTCTTGTATTTGTTGATCAAATACTCCAAAGCTTCGGCGTCATTATCGCGAACCAGGTCGACTACTTCTTCGTCGGTCATTAGTTCATATTGGGCATGTTTTAACTCCTTGAGGTCAACACTCACAAATGATCCCTCCGCCAACCGGTTTCTCCAATAGATAGCGCTATTATACATGATGCCGTAAAAAAGCGTCAACCGAATCCAAGTTATTCCCTTCTCCATTTTTCGAATATTTTCGCTATTTCATCATTCAGCGCAATCCGCCTGGAGAAGCCGTCTTCCTTCGTTTTTTCGACTTGTTTCTTGATTTCTTTCCCCGCATTTTCCATATCGAGCAACAACTCCCGGGCAGATTTGCGCAAAGCTCCCTGCCCAAATATGACACGTTGTGACGTATAGTCAGAAGTTGCCACATAAATTTGTCGATTTTTATTGTGAAATTGAGAGACTAACTGCTCGATTTTTTCGTCAGCCGTCTCCTTTTTCTTCGTGAAATAAACTTCAACCTGGAAGTCTTCCATTTGACGGCCAATGCCAGGAACGTTGTACGCATCAAAGACAATGATGACCTTCACACCAGTGTAGCTCTGGTACTCTGCCATTTTTGCGATTAATTGATCACGCGCCTCGTCCATCCGCTCTTGATCCTTCAGCAGGCGCAGATCGGGCCAGGCGCCGATGATATTGTATCCATCTACGATCAACAGCTGCTTGGCTTTTCGTTTCGCCATGTCATTTCACCCGAGTCGGAATTGGACTCCTGGAGCGATAGACTTCATACATCAACAAGGCAGCTGCTACAGAAGCGTTGAGTGAGGTAACATTGCCCGCCATCGGAAGGCTGTACAGAAAATCACAGTTTTCCCGCACGAGGCGACTCATACCTTTTCCTTCGCTGCCAATGACAATCGCGAGTGGCATCGTATAGTCACCCTGGCGGAAATCTTGTTTGGCACTCGCGTCTGTTCCTGCGATCCAAACACCGCGTTCTTTGAGCTCTTCCATGGTACGAACCAAGTTCGTCACTCGCGCTACTGGCACGTAGTTGATCGCCCCTGCCGAAGCTTTTGCCACCGTTGCCGTAAGACTGACAGAACGTCGTTTTGGAATGATGACACCATGAGCACCGACTGCATCGGCTGTCCGCATGATCGAACCAAGGTTATGCGGATCTTCCAGCTCGTCCAACAGCAAAATGAACGGCGCCTCGTTTTTTTCCTCTGCCCGCTTCAAAATATCGTCTACCTCTACGTAATCGTAAGCAGCAACAGAAGCCACTACACCCTGATGGTTGTCCGTCGACACGAGCTGATCCAGCTTTTTGCGATTCGCCGTCGTCACAATGACACCCTGTTCTTTCGCCAAGGCATAGATAGGTCCCATCAGATTTTTATTCGTTCCCTCTGCAATCCAAATCTTATTAATCGTACGGCCTGATCGTAAAGCCTCGATGACGGGGTTTTTCCCCAGAATCCATTCTTCACTCATTTCATGATTCTCCTTCCACTATGGCAAAAGCCTGCTGCACAATTTCAGCGATCCGCTCTTCTTTTCCACTCAAGTACAGGTACCCGATCAATGCTTCAAAAGCCGTTGCATGACGGTAGTCGATAATATCGGCGTTTTTGGCACTGGAGCCGGATTTGGCATTCCGCCCCCGCTTCACTACATTCAATTCTTCCTCCGGCAATGTGGGCATTAACGTCAACAACACATTGGCCTGTGCTTTCGCTGAAACATAGCGGTTGGCCGCCTTGTGGAGCTGGTTTGGTTTAACCAGCCCCTTGGCGATCAAATGATACCTGACACAATGCGAATAGGTAGCATCCCCGAGGAAGGCAAGCACGAGTGGATTTGTCAGATTAGGATCTCGGGTTAGTTCTTCTTTTTGCATCTATTTTCTTCGGCCCCTTACTTTCGACGCCAGCGAACACCTTGTGGCGTGTCCTCCAGCACGATTCCTTTTGCTGCGAGCAGATCGCGGATTTCGTCAGAACGGGCAAAGTCTCTTGCTTTGCGAGCTTCTGTGCGCTCTTCGATCAACGCATCAATCTCACTATCCAACAGCTCCTGCTCTTCTGCAATTTCAAGACCAAGAACCTCCGTCAACTCCACCAACAAATCCATGTACGCACGAACTTCGGTTTCGCCTACATTTTGATGACGCAAATACAGGTTAGCTTCCTTCACGATGTCAAAAATAACGGTAATGGCATTCGCTGTATTGATATCATCATCCATCTCAGCAATGAAACGCTCGCGAAGCTCTCCAATGATTCTGGCCTGCTCCTGTGCCTGATCATTCGGCTCTTCTGCGCGCACGGTATCCAGACGATGGGAAAGATTCGTATACGCCGTCTTGATTCTATCCAAACCATTGGCCGCTTGTTCAATCAACTCTTCGCTAAAATTGATCGGGTTGCGATAGTGCCCCTGGAGCATAAAGAAGCGAATTAATTGACCGCCGAATTTCTCCGAAAGATCGCGTGCAAGCAAGAAATTCCCGAGGGATTTGGACATTTTTTCGTTATCGATATTGAGCATCCCGTTGTGTAGCCAGTAGCGAGCAAAAACTTTACCCGTAAAGCACTCCGACTGGGCAATTTCGTTCTCGTGGTGAGGGAACACAAGGTCTGTTCCGCCCGCATGGATATCGATTTCCTCACCTAAAAACTTCAAGGCCATTGCCGAGCACTCAATATGCCATCCCGGTCTTCCATCGCCCCACGGACTGTCCCAGGTAACTTCTCCGGTCTTGGCCGCTTTCCAAAGTACGAAGTCCAGGGGATGTTCCTTTTTCTCGTTGATTTCTACACGAGCACCTGCCTGCAAATCATCCAACGGTTGATGCGAAAGCTTTCCGTATTCCTGAAAACGTCCCGTGCGGAAGTAGACGTCACCTTCACTCTCGTAGGCAAAGCCTTTTTCAATCAGCCCTTGTACGAATTCAATGATCTCCGGAATTGTCTGCATCACTCGCGGTTGAATATCCGGTGGCGTTACGTTCAGTGATTTCAGATCAGCATTGTACGCATCTGTGTATCGATCAGCCACTTCTTTGACAGTGACACCTTCCTGATTCGCCACACGAATCAGTTTGTCATCTACGTCCGTAATATTTTGCACGAAGGTCACTTCGTATCCACGATATTTCAAGTAACGGCGCAGTGTATCAAATACAATGGCAGGGCGCGCATTTCCAATGTGGATGTAGTTATACACGGTCGGGCCGCACACGTACATTTTCACCTTTCCTGGCTCCAATGTGTGAAACGGTTCCTTTCGCCGCGTCATCGTGTTAGTCAGCTGAATGCCCATCGTTCTTTTTATCCTCCCTCAAAAGCTCCAATTCTTTACGTAATTGATCAATTTCCTTTTGCATCATACGAATCGTATCCGCTACCGGGTCTGGCATGTTTACATGGTCCAAATCATTTTTGACCCGCTTGCCATCCTGGATGACGATGCGTCCCTTGATTCCTACTACGGTCGAGTTAGGCGGTACCTCCTGCAAGACAACGGCACCTGCCCCTATCTTTGAATTATCGCCAATTTTGAAGGAGCCCAACACCTTTGCTCCCGTTGCAATAATGACATCATTGCCGATCGTAGGGTGACGCTTTCCTTTTTCTTTACCTGTTCCCCCGAGTGTAACCCCTTGATAAATCGTTACATTGTCTCCGATTTCGCACGTCTCCCCGATCACAACACCCATGCCATGGTCAATGAACAGGCCGCGGCCAATTGTTGCGCCCGGGTGAATCTCAATTCCCGTGAAAAAACGGGATAGTTGAGAGACAATTCGGGCGAGTGTACACAGCTCAGCCTTCCAGAGCCTGTGGGCAATCCGGTGCCCCCATATCGCGTGCAAACCGGAATAGGTCAAAACGACTTCCAGCGTACTTCGCGCAGCCGGGTCTCGTTCAAAAACAGCATGAATGTCATCTCTCATCTGTGCTAACATTTTTGGGTGGCACCTCCCGCCTGATTTACCTGCTCGTTCAACCTCAGTGTCAGGGTTCAAAAAGTTGTCTTTTCAGCATCGAGAAAGTAGTGAGAACCTGAAGAAGGAGGAGCGGAGTGTAGGAGACCTACATGAGCACCGGACTTCGAAGGTGAACGCTACTTTCGAAGTCGAATATGCTTCCAGGACTACATCGTGATCAAAAGACGACTTTTTGAACTACCTTTTCAAAAAAACAAAAAACGTCCCTATCCCCTCAAACACGAAGGGACAGAGACGGGTTTACCGTGGTTCCACTCTGCTTAGATCGTCATCACTGTCACTAAAAACTCACAACAGTCATGAGCAAATCTCGCTCATATCCCGATAACGGCGGGAAGCCGATGGCGCCTACTGATATCTTTTCAAAAAGATAGGTTCAGCTCATTGCTCACAGGGGCATTTCCATACAGGGCACACCAGATGGCTCTCACCTATCCATCCTCTCTGTAGATGTGCAGACTGTTGTACTTCTCCTGATCGTTGCATTCATTATTTATAAAAGAAAACCAGCCAATACTTACTGACCGTTTGCAATTACTTGCTCTGCACGTGCAATCACCTTGTCGCGTCCAAGCAGATACAACGTCTCCGCCAGATCGCGACCATGCGCCTGACCAGTTGCTCCTACGCGGACCGGCATGAACAATGCCTTGCCTTTGTGACCCGTTTCCTTTTGCACGTCTTTGAGTACCGCTTTAATAACATCCACATTATATGCATCATGGGCAGAAAGGTGTTTCACAAAGGAAGCAAGCACTTCCGGCAATTGTGGTTCTTTCAGCACCAAAGTTGCTTCTTCATCGTACACCACTTCGTCGAGGAAGAAAAGAGCTGCCAACGGAACGATTTGCGCACAGTAGGACATTTGCTCTTGGTACAAGCCTACGATACTGCGAACCCATTCGCCCTTCTCAGCAGACAGATTCTCTTCGATGAAGCCAGCTTTTTGCAGATGCGGGATACACATATCTGTGATCATATCTAGCGGTTGGCGCTTCAAATAGAAGTTGTTCATCCAGTTCATCTTCGTTGCATCAAACACAGCTGGCGACTTGTTCACGCGGTCCATTGAGAACAGCTTGATCAGATCTTCCATTAAGAAAATCTCTTCTTCGCCACCTGGAGACCATCCCAAAAGAACAAGGAAGTTCACGATTGCTTCTGGCAAGAAGCCGAGGTCACGATACTGTTCAATGAACTGAAGAATGCTCTCGTCGCGCTTGGACATCTTTTTGCCATCTTGGTTGAGGATCAGTGCCAAGTGAGCAAAGTCAGGCGCTTCCCACCCAAACGCTTCATAAATCATCAATTGACGAGGCGAGTTGGACAGATGCTCTTCTCCACGAATGACGTGGCTAATTTTCATCAAATAGTCGTCCACTACAACGGCGAAGTTGTATGTAGGAATTCCATCTGGACGACAAATAACGAAATCGCCCATCTCGTTGGAGTTGAATGTTACTTGGCCACGAATCAGGTCGTTCACAACATACTCGCGATCATCCTGAACGAGGAAGTGAATGGATGGCACTCGTCCTTCTGCTTCGTACTGAGCACGCTGCTCGTCCGTTACATGGCGGTGCTTTTCCAGAATGCGTGGTGTTTCTCCACGCGCGAGCTGTTCTTCACGTTCTGCATCCAGCTCTTCTTTTGTCGCGTAGCAGTAGTACGCTTTGCCTTCTGCCAGCAGTTGATCGATATATTTCCGATAAATGTCCAGGCGCTCTGTTTGACGGTACGGTCCATATGGTCCACCAACGTCTGTACCTTCTTCCCATGTTACGCCGAGCCATTTCAGGTTTTTCATTTGTTCTTCGTCCGCATTTTCCTTATTGCGTGTTTGGTCCGTATCTTCAATCCGAACGATGAACGAACCACCATGATGTTTCGCAAAAAGATAATTGAAGAGCGCTGTTCGCGCACCGCCGATGTGTAAATGCCCCGTAGGACTCGGCGCATAACGAGTGCGAATTTCTTTCGCCATTGGTAGCACCATCCTTATAAATGTAAAAGGCTATAACCTTGACCTAAGTAAAAACGTATCTAAGGCTTTATGTTACACCTTGCCCTTCTACTTGACAAGCAAGCATACTGCCTGGGCAGCGATTCCTTCTCCTCTGCCTGTAAAACCAAGTTTCTCCGATGTCGTCGCCTTCACATTCACTTGCGAGAGATCGTCTGCTTCCAGCACGCGTGCAATGACTTCACACATTTGCGGGATGTACGGCGCCATTTTCGGCGCTTGGGCAATGATCGTTGCATCCACGTTTCCTAAGCGGTAGCCGTGCTCCCGAACCAACTTCCATACATGCTCCAACAGCTTTACGCTATCCGCATCCTTAAAAGCCGGGTCTGTATCTGGGAAATGCCGGCCAATATCCCCTTCACCAATCGCTCCAAGAATCGCATCACTAATCGCATGGAGAAGAACATCCGCGTCAGAATGCCCTAGCAAGCCTTTTTCATACGGGATGGTGACGCCTCCGATAATGCATGGACGCCCCTCTACTAACTGATGCACGTCAAAACCTTGTCCAATACGCATGAGCTACTCTCCCTTTCGTTTCCGCAATATCTCTTCACCAAACCACAGATCGTCTGGCGTAGTAATCTTAATGTTCTCATAGCTTCCGTGAAGAATCGATACCGGATGACCCAGCCACTCAACCAGCATCGCATCATCCGTACCCAGCTTCCTCGCTGCCTCCGCTGCCTCATGTGCCTCTCGCAATAAAGACATACGAAAAGCTTGTGGGGTTTGAACCGCCCACAAGCTTTCCCGTGCCGGGGTTGACTCTACAAGTCCTTTTTCCCCCACCACTTTAATCGTATCTTTGACAGGTACTGCCATGATCGTTGCCTGATCTTGTTGCACCTGTTTGATCATGTCACTGATCTGTTTGCGAGTGACGAAAGGACGGGCTGCATCGTGAACCAGTACGTAATCGCAATTTGCGGATAGTGATGCCAAGCCATTTCTCACACTGTCTTGTCGCTCTGCCCCACCAAGAGTAACCACAGCCGTCAGCTTTTCAGCCGAGATCAAGGTCGTTACTTCTGCGTGGTCTGCTTCACTCACCACTAGCACAACTTCATCAATGTCGGGATGAGTAGCAAAAAGACGTACCGTATGAGCCAAGATCGGCTCGCCCGCAAGTGGTAACCACAACTTGTTTCGTTGTCCACCCATTCGTTTACCCGAACCGGCTGCAACGATCACGACACCCGTACTCACTGATTCATCCCTCTCCTGTTGTCTTTTCTATAACGCTCGTTCAAGTAACTTTGGTTTGGCGAAGATCATACGTCCTGCTGAAGTTTGCAGCACACTCGTTACGAGGACATCGACGTCGTTTCCGATGTACTCTCGTCCGCCCTCTACAACAATCATCGTGCCATCGTCCAGATAAGCGACACCCTGACCGTGCTCTTTCCCATCCTTGATGACTTGAACGTTCATCTCTTCTCCAGGTAAAACTACGGGCTTGACTGCATTCGCCAAATCATTGATGTTCAAGACTGCAACACCTTGCAGCTCACATACCTTATTCAGGTTAAAGTCGTTTGTTACGACCTTTCCGCTAATGAGCTTTGCGAGCTTGATAAGCTTGCTGTCCACCTCGGACACTTCTTCAAAATCGCCTTCCCAAATCTGGACCTTTACCTTCATTTCTTTTTGAATCTTGTTCAAGATATCCAGACCACGACGACCGCGGTTTCTCTTCAGTACATCGGAGGAATCGGCGATATGCTGCAGCTCCTCTAGCACAAATCCCGGAATGACCAGTACCCCTTCCAGAAAGCCGGTACGGCAAATATCTGCGATGCGTCCGTCAATGATGACACTGGTATCGAGAATTTTATTTTCCAAGTTAACGGCAGTTGTTGCGCTGTCCTTTTTCTTATCCTTACGTCCAATCGAAAATACCGACATAATCTCGTCCCGCTTGCGAAACCCTACCTGGAAGCCCAAATAACCAAGCAACCCGGAAACAATTAACGGCAAAAGATCTCCTACATATGGAATCGGAATTTTACTGATGGGCAGGAATAATAAGAATGCAACAATAAGACCACTAATCAACCCCATCGCTCCGAACATCACATCGACAACCGGCATTTTGACGAGTGTCTCTTCACCCCATCGAACGATGCGCAGAACATAATCCACAACCCAATTCGCTAAAAAGAAAAACAAGATGGCACCTAGTACAGCTCCAATATATTGCGATCCGGCTACTACACCAAAGTTTAACAGTGGATCGAGCAACGAGAACAATTCGTCACCAAACCGATACCCTAATCCGCCACCAATCAAAACAAAAATGAATTTTCCTACTCGGCGTAACATGCCTTCACCTCCTTTTACTAATATAGACAGAAGCCTAAGAGTAAAACCCTATTTTTTTCCAAATCATTATAACGCTTCATTTTACTTTCCCTCACTATAGCAAAAAAGATTTTGCCATGTCAAATAGCCAAAAATTTTAACATAGTTGTCATTTTCTCGTCAACCCGGGAACACTCGTTTCCTTCGATGATAAATTGACAGGGAGCTGGCTCCCTTCTTATAATGTCAGTATCGTAAAGAGAGAAAATTATGACGATACCAACAGCCTAAAGCAGAGGTGAACCCAGATGGACAATCGAAACATAGACGACTTTCAAACGCAAGTATCCGAGCTTTTGATCAGACATCGTAGCGTACTGGACGTCATGTCCAAAGTTCAGGAAACGGCATCCCGTATTAACCGTTCACTGACAAAAGCCATCACCGAATGCGGCTGTGTCGAAGTGGTTGCCAAAAAACAGACGTACGATTCGAACAAGAATCTGGAGGACAACAAGTCCCATTTGGACACCCACTTTAACGGTCCGCTGTGCGAGCATTGTCGCGATGTAGTTACTGCTGAGCTTGGCAAAAACCTCTTTTACCTCACTGCCTTGTGCAATATTACTGACATTAAGCTAGAAGATGTGCTTCAGAAAGAATCCAACCGACTGAATACTTTGGGTGTCTTCAATCTGTCTTAAAAGTCCGTTACTCGTATTACGAATGAACCCTAAAAAAAGTTGCATACAAAAAAGAAAAACCCGCACATTGAAGTGTGGGTTTTTTTATGCCGTAACTATTCGAACGGAACGGATTCTTTCTCTTTGTTTTTACGCTTACGTAATTTTTTGACGAGAAAGTCAACGTTTTTTTTTATTCCGTACAGTGCATAAAAAGCAAGTGGCAGGAAGACGATTTTTGGAAATTGCTGCGGATACTTAATCGCTACAACAACCACAATCGCAATGATAATGGGTGTGATCCAGTAAGCAGACTTTGGAATCCCCACTTTTTTAAAGTTAGGATACTTGACCTTTGATACCATCAAAAAGGCAAGAAGCAACATACTTACGGCAAGCAATACCGGAGTGAAAACTTGGTGATAGAGTGCGAGCGTAGCCAGTACGCCCCCCGCTGCCGTAATCGGCAAACCGATGAAATACCCCGGAACCCCGGCCTGTACGTTAAAACGCGCCAAACGCAGCGCACCACAGATCGGAAAAATGGCTGTAATGAGAATCCCAAGCAAATCAAAGTGTTGCAAGACGACAACATACATGATGAACGCTGGTGCAATCCCAAATGTAATGACGTCAGAAAGGGAATCCAATTCCTTCCCGAACTCACTTTGGGCATTCAGCATACGAGCTACACGTCCATCCAGCCCGTCTGCCAGCATACCAATGATCACTGTGATCGCTGCATATTCGACGTATTGATCGCCTCGAAACGCAAGAATAATTGCTAAAACTCCCAGAAACAAATTGCTTACGGTTAGTATGTTCGGTAACGATTTCACGAACATAGACTACCTCCTGATTTCTTTTGCGTAAGGAGCAGGTTATCCTGTCGACCTTGTTATTATCCAAGTCCCCTAGGCAAATGTTGAATACAAATAATGCCTTTATCCTATTCTACTTTAAATGTGTCTGTCAATGAACACTTGTTCTTGAATCCGTTTCAGCCCCTCTTTAATGGCTCTCGCTCGGACCTCGCCAATGCCTTCTACTTCGTCTAATTCCTGGATGGTTGCCATCATGATTCGCGGCAGATGATGAAAATGCTCTACCAGATTTGAGATGATCGTAACGGGCAGACGCCGTATCTTGTACAGGATCCGATACCCTCTAGGGGAAACGGATTCATCCAGCATACTGACATTTGAGGAATACCCCAGCGTTCGCAAAAAAGAAGTGAGCTCCAGCATTTCCTCCGAGTTCAATTTTTTCATGTCCCGCAGCACGAGATCAGGTGAATAGGATGCATCTCTGGAATAATCCCGAATAAACATATGGGCCTCTTCCTCAATGTTTGAAACCAGTTCCTCCAACTGCATACTGACGAGCCTTCCTTCTACCCCTAGCTCACATATGTATTTGGAGACCTCAGTCTTAATACGTAACACCATCTCAATCCGTTGCAAAACCGAGGCAACTTCGTGTAACGTAACGAGCTCCTCAAATTCTAACGCACCGAGATTCGTCAAAGTTTGATCAAGCACGGCCTTGTATTTCTCAAGCGTAGATACAGCCTGATTCGCCTTGGCCAAAATGACGCTGATTTCGCTTAAGACATACCGGAAATTCCCCTGGTACAGCGTGATCACATTGCGGCGCTGCGAGATAGCAATGACCAGATGATTCGTTTGAATGGCTGTCCGTTGCGCTGTACGATGCCGTGTCCCCGTCTCGCTCGTAGGGATTGAGGAGGGTGGGAAGATTTGCGTATTCGCGTACAGGATGCGTTTTGCGTCTTCACTTACTATAATCGCCCCATCCATCTTCGCTAATTCATACAAATGGGCAGGAGAAAAATCACAATTGATGGAAAAACCGCCATCGACAATCGTCTTCATCTCTGGACCGCACCCAATGACGATCAAGCCCCCGGTTTTGGCCCGTAAAACATTTTCCAACCCTTCACGAAGCTGTGTGCCGGGTGCCACGAGACGAAGCACATCACCGATTTGCGGAGCTCTTTTGATGTTCCCCTGCATGCCCACTCCTACCTCCTTATCACCTCGTTCAACGCATCGGCAATATTGCTCACACCAATTACTTGAATGTCTGCTGGCGCATCCAGACCACGGATGTTTTTCTCCGGGATGATGACACGCTTAAAGCCTAACTTATGTGCTTCTCGTACTCGTTGCTCAATACGTGAGACACCGCGCACCTCACCAGTCAAACCAATTTCTCCGATAACGACATCATGCGGATTGGTAGCGTGGTCACGGAAACTGCTTGCAATGCTTACGGCAATTGCCAAATCAACCGCTGGCTCATCCAATCTGACCCCACCTGCTACGTTTACATAAGCATCCTGATTTTGCAGCATCATGCCCATGCGCTTTTCCAACACTGCCATGATCATCCCCACACGCTGATGATCGACCCCTGTTGCCGTTCTCCGCGGGGTTACAAAGCTGGTCGGGGCAACGAGAGCTTGCAGCTCAACCAAGACGGGACGTGTGCCCTCCATACTGGCTACGACTGTCGAACCCGCAACACCAAATGGACGCTCTGCCAAAAATATCTCAGATGGATTCGCCACCTCCTCCAAACCGCGATCCTTCATCTCGAAAATACCGATTTCGTTTGTCGAACCAAAACGGTTTTTGACGGCGCGCAAAATTCGAAACGTATTGTGGCGCTCCCCTTCAAAATAAAGAACAGCATCCACCATATGCTCAAGCATACGCGGACCAGCGATGGAACCTTCCTTGGTAACGTGACCGACAATGAAGGTACCAATCCCTTTCCCTTTTGCAATCCGCATCAATCGGGCAGTCGCCTCCCGCACTTGGGCGACACTTCCAGCAGCCGATTGGATCGTTGGGTGAAACACGGTCTGGATCGAGTCAATAATTAGCACATCCGGGTCTACTTGATTAATATGCTGTTCGATCAAATCCAAATCATTTTCTGCCAATACAAACATCGGCGGCGTTTGCAAATGGAGTCGATCCGCGCGAATTTTGATTTGCTTTGCCGACTCCTCTCCAGATACATAGAGAACCTTTGCCCCTTGATGAGCCAAGGCAAAAGATGTTTGCAAAAGCAATGTCGATTTTCCAATTCCGGGGTCTCCCCCAACCAAAATGAGTGAGCCCGGAACAAGTCCTCCACCAAGTACACGATTCAATTCTCCGATTGTCGTATCCATGCGTGGCTCTTCTTCACTGGCTACCTGGGTCAATGGAATCGCAGATTGGCGCTGGCCGCCGCTCATCCCTTCGTGACGATGTGCATTTTTTACCGTCACTTCCTCCACCAAGGTGTTCCAACTGCTGCATCCCGGACATTTTCCCATCCATTTTGGCGATTCATAGCCACATTCTTGACACGCGTATTTCGTTTTATACTTTGACATAGTCGCACCCTCACTTGGATTTCTTTCTCTACTTTTATCATAATTACGCACCCAAAAAAAGAATACCTCCCGAATCAGGAGGCATTCTATTACGTTTCAACCCAGCTTATGATTTCGTTTTTTCGAGGCGCTTGACAACCAGCTTGCCTTCTTCGGCTTCGATATTGACGGTATCGCCTTTACTGATCGTGCCCTTGAGCAATTCCTCGGACAAATTATCCTCGATGTGGCGCTGGATAGCACGACGCAGAGGACGTGCACCATAAGCCGGATCAAAACCTTCTTTTGCCAATACTTTCTTGGCTTCTTCGGTCAATTGGAAATCAATGTCTTGCTCTTTCAAACGTTTACGCAGCTCATCTGTCATGAGAGATACGATTTGCTCGATGTGCTCTTGCTCCAAGGAGTGGAACACGATGACTTCATCGATACGGTTCAGGAACTCAGGACGGAAGCTTTTCTTCAGCTCATCCATGACTTTGTCTTTCATATCCTGATACTTTCTTTCCGAATCGTTGGTCGTGAAGCCGAGCGTTGTATTTTTCTTGATCATGTTGGCTCCAACGTTGGAAGTCATGATGACAACTGTATTTCGGAAATCAACGGTACGTCCCTTGGAGTCTGTCAGACGACCATCATCCAATACTTGTAAGAGGATGTTGAATACGTCTGGGTGAGCTTTCTCGATTTCGTCCAGCAAAATGACGGAGTAAGGCTTGCGACGCACTTTTTCGGTCAGCTGACCGCCTTCGTCAAAGCCTACGTAGCCAGGAGGGGCACCTACCAGACGGGCGGTGGAATGCTTCTCCATGTACTCGGACATATCTACACGAATCATTGCATCCTCGTCACCGAAAAGCGTCTCTGCCACGGCACGAGCCAATTCAGTTTTACCCACACCAGTAGGTCCCAGGAAGATAAACGAGCCGATCGGGCGTTTTGGGTCTTTCAGACCAGCACGGGCACGGCGAATCGCACGCGAGATGGATTTGACTGCTTCATCTTGACCAATGACGCGATCGTGCAAAATTTCTTCCATCTTCAGCAAGCGCTCTGTTTCTTCTTCCTTCAGCTTCAACACAGGAATACCCGTCCAGCTCGCCACTACTTGTGCGATGTCTTCCGGCGTAACCTCCATGTTCAGCTGACCTTGGCGTTCTTTCCAGTCTTTTTTCGTTTTATCCAGTTCTTCACGCAGTTTTTGCTCCTGATCGCGAAGTGCTGCTGCTTCCTCGAACTCTTGTGATTGCACGGCAGCGTCTTTTTCCTTGCGCACCTCTTCCAGACGTCCCTCCAGTTCTTTGAGGTTTGGTGGAACCGTAAAGGATTGCAAGCGAACTTTGGATGCCGCCTCGTCGACCAAGTCGATGGCCTTGTCAGGCAGGAAACGTTCCGTAATATAGCGGTCAGACAGTTTTACTGCCTGCTCGATTGCTTCATCAGTAATTTTGACACGATGGTGGGCTTCGTAACGATCACGAAGGCCATGCAAGATACGAATAGCATCCTCTGCTGTCGGTTCATCAACCTGAATCGGTTGGAAACGACGCTCCAGTGCCGCGTCTTTTTCGATGTACTTGCGATATTCATCCAACGTTGTGGCACCTACGCACTGTAGCTCGCCACGTGCCAGAGCAGGCTTCAAAATGTTGGAGGCATCAATTGCGCCTTCTGCTCCACCTGCACCAATCAGGGTGTGCAGCTCATCAATAAACAGGATGATGTTTCCTGCTTGGCGAATTTCGTCCATGATTTTTTTCAGACGATCTTCGAACTCACCGCGATATTTGGTTCCCGCAACAACGGTTCCCATATCCAGTGTCATGACTCGTTTATCACGAAGGGTCTCCGGAATCTCGTTGTTCACGATTTTTTGGGCAAGACCTTCTGCGATAGCTGTTTTCCCGACGCCAGGCTCCCCAATCAAAACAGGGTTGTTCTTGGTGCGTCTGCTAAGTACTTGGATCACACGCTCGATTTCTTTTTGGCGACCGATGACAGGGTCCAGCCCGCCATCACGAGCGATTGCAGTCAGATCCCTTGCCAAGCCGTCCAGTGTCGGCGTATTGGCCGCTGGGTTCCCTCCAGACGGTTGATGAGATGCCATCATTTCCGAGCTACCAAGAAGCTGGAGTACCTGTTGACGTGCCTTATTCAGGCTAACGCCCAAATTGTTCATGATTCTCGCAGCAATGCCTTCTCCTTCACGGATCAAGCCAAGCAGAATATGTTCAGTCCCGACATAGGTATGACCCAGCTTGCGGGCTTCGTCCATCGAAAGTTCAATAACCTTTTTGGCGCGAGGTGTATAGTTTGGTGTGTAATTACTACCGGACTGCTCTGTTCCTCGCCCGATTAACGACTCCACTTCACTCTGGATTTTATCGAGGCCAAGCCCAAGTGATTGCAGTGCCTTCGCCGCAATCCCTTCGCCTTCTCGAATGAGTCCCAGTAGCACATGCTCTGTCCCAATATCTTTGTGTCCGAGACGAACCGCCTCTTCCAGGGCAAGCGCCAGTACTTTTTGTGCTCGTTCTGTAAAACGTCCAAACATCATATCGTACACCTCCGTATAACCCTGTTTTTTCTCTATATGGTTAACAATTGCGTGATACCATTACAATTATTCTTGTGGTTCTACTAGGCTCAAACGTTCGCGGATCAACCTTGCCCTTCTTTCGTCGCGTTGGTCCGGAGTGAGCTTTTGTCCAGCGTGGTGCTGTAAAAACCCTGGCTGTGTCGTGACCAACAATTCGTTTAGGACGAGCGGAGATACATTCGGAATGATGCCTAGATCAATCCCCAGACGTACATCGGACAGACGTTGAGCCGCTTCCTTGGACTCTACCGTGCGAGCGTACATCAAGATGCCATACGACCGAAAAATTCGATCCTCCAAAGAAACCCGCGTATGCTCCAGCAAATAAGTACGTGCCACACGCTCTTGCTCAATAATTTGTCTGGCTACACCGTAGAGATTGGAAAGGATATCCGACTCAGACATACCCAGTGTGACCTGATTGGATAACTGAAAAAGATTCCCTAGAGCTTCGCTGCCCTCTCCATAAATTCCTCTAACGACTAGACCAACTTGATTAATTGCCTGTAAAATTCTGCTGATCTGCTGCGTCATCACCAGAGCTGGCAAGTGCAGCATCACAGATGCACGAATTCCCGTACCCACATTGGTTGGGCAGCTTGTAAGATATCCTCGTGTTTCGTCGAAAGCGTAGTTCAAGCTTTTCTCAAAAATGTCGTCTATCTTCGTACCTATTTCCCATGCCTCGTTCAAACAAAACCCGGGTAATAGTACCTGTATTCGAATGTGGTCTTCTTCATTAACCATAATGCTGACAGACTCATCTTCACGAAGTAATACCGCACCTTTGCGAGACTCCTCTGCCAGATGAGGGCTAATCAGATGCTTTTCTACGAGCACCCTTTTTTCTAACGGATTAATTTGGTCCATATGGATGACCTGAAGCTGATGCCTTTTGCGCATTGCCTCCGAATCGCTTACTTCCGTTACCTTTCTGACGACTTCCTCGCCCTGCGAGTCCGTTGCCAATAACGGAAAGGGGTGCTGGCGCAGGTTACGGGCGATACGCAGCCGTGTACTAATGACAATGTCGGAATCAGGACCTTCTCCTTTCATCCAATTGCTCCACGGGTTTTGCATAAACTGCTTTTGGGACATAACCAGCTAACCTCCTTTGCTACGATTGGGCCATTTTTTGTTCCAATGCTCGAATTCGATCGCGCATTTCTGCTGCCTTCTCGAACTCTTCACTGGCGACATGACTTTGCAGCGCTTGCTTTAGTTGCTCCAGCTCTTTGCGGATCTTCAGTTTGCCACCGGTCCGCTCTGGTACTTTTCCACTATGCTGTGTGTTTCCATGAATTCGGCGGAAAAGGGGGTCCAGTCGATCACCCAAAAAGGTGTAGCAATCACTACAGCCAAATCGGCCGCTTTTACTAAATTGAGAATATGTGAGTCCACATGTTTCGCATTGAAGCGGCTTATTTGTTGCCGTTTCGCGTCCATTCTTTTGCATGGGATCAAATTTTAAAAGTCCTGACAGGAGATTGTTGATGCTGAAGTTGTGAAAGCCGGTAAAGACGTCCCCTTTTTCATGAGCACACTGCTCGCAAATATGGTATTCGGTTTTTTCGCCATTGACGATTTTCGTCAAATGAAGTGTCGCCGGTCGTTTTCCGCATTCCTCACAGTTCATAACAGCATACCTCCTTTTACTTCAACAAGATTGCTGCGATCATCTGCTTTAAAATATTTGCCCGCAAACGATCCCGCAATTCAGCTTCTAGCGTCAATACGTTTCGCGAGGTAGCGATTTTCATCAAGGTTGCTTCTCTGATGTTGACTAATCCTTCCTCAAATAGTCTTTCTACGATCGCATTTCCCACGCTCTGACTGATGCTCTCACCAATTAGTTCTTCTGTTAGCAATTCCTGCAAGCGCGCTTTACTGACAATCTGCACCTTGCGTATGCGAATATACCCGCCGCCCCCGCGCTTACTCTCTACAATGTATCCTTTTTGAACGGTAAAGCGCGTATTGATGACGTAATTGATCTGAGACGGCACACATTGAAAATGGTCGGCAAGCTCACTACGCTGAATCTCGATCGATCCATTGGGACTGTTTGTAATGATGCCTTTCAAGTGATGTTCAATGATGTCCGAGATGTTACGCAAGTCATCGCCTCCTATTCCTCTGTGTATGTTCTTATGAGGTTACCTAATTGACTTTGACTATCTTTGACGTTAATTATAATGGGTTTAATGCGTGCCCGCAAGTGTCCCTTACACATTCTAGTGTGGGCAAAAGAGGGTCGCTTGAAACTTGGACATGATCAACAAAAAAACCACTCACTGAGGAATGGTTTATGTTTGTTCTTGTGTATTGGTGTCGATTGCTGGCAAATGATTCAGTAGCTGAGAGAAGCTGGTGATGATGACATCTGCCCTATCAAGCTCGCCTGGTCTCGCGAAACCAAAGTCGCATCCAATGGTAAATAAACCGTTTGTCTTGCCAGCTTCCACGTCGGAGTGACGATCTCCTACCATGATGGCCTGCTCGATTTTGTAATCAGACAACAATTTTGCAACCAGGTCATTTTTGGAATGCGTACGGAAACGGCCAGCTGAGTACAGATCGGTCATCAGCGGCTTTAACTCGTATTCCTGACAAATGGCATCGATATACTCTTCCTGCCCATTGCTTGCTACAAACAAAGCAAATCCTTTCTCACGCAGCGTTTCCAAGGTTGATTTTACATCCGGATATAGCTCGGTCACTCTTTCTTTGAGTAACTGGATTTCATTGTCTAGCAAGAAGGCGTCGGCTGAGCGAATGGCTTCCTCACTCGCACCCGGCAGTAATTTGTCCCAGATCTGCTCGATCGTCATTCCCAGTACATTGATCAGTTCACGTTCGTCAGGGGTTTCCCCTTGCCATAGTCCTTTTTGACGAAGCTGGTCAAACGTTCGAATAAATGCGGGGGTCGACAGCTTTTCTGTTTGCAGTAACGTGCCATCCATATCAAATAATATGGCGAATGGTACAGTCATGGGTTCCTCCATTTTATCTGGCTAGGCAGCTATTCTACTTCTCCTGGCAACATATTCATATCATCCATGATGAACTCGGTAATTCGTTGTGCAGCATCTGGCTTCGAGATTTTCTGTCCCATTCTACGCATATAATCCACCTTGGACGGGCTATGCAATAGTTCATCGATAAAGTAAATCAATTGCTCTGACAGATTCGCATGTACCGCACATCCATTATTGAGCAAAAAGTGGCTGTTCCTCTCTTCCTGTCCAGGCAGAGGGTTGTAAACAATCATGGGTACCCGTTTACTCATTACTTCAGCTGATGTAAGTCCGCCTGATTTGGTGACAATTAAATCAGCCGTCTCCAAGTATTCGTGGAAGTTATTGATGAATTTTAGTGGAACGACTTCATGGCGATACGTACGATTTATCACTTTATTGTACAGCTTGTCGTTTGTCCCTGTTAACACAAAGGTTTTCAGAGGAATGTTAATCTCTTCTAGCCCATCTAATACCTTTTCCATCGAACCAAGACCCAATCCGCCCCCTGAAAGAATAATGCTCTTTTGTCCAGGAGCAAGACCAAGCTTTCCCCGAATCAGTTCGGGTTCCAATGGCAAACTGAATTTTTTCATGATGGGAATGCCCATCGGAATGAATTTTTGATGGTCCTGTCGATAAACGTCTAACAGGTAATACAGTTGTTCATGGCCGATGAAGTAATAATTGATATGGTGATTAATCCATGAAGGATGGATGGTATAGTCAGTAATAATTGTATAGATTGGTTCCTTCCAATCATTTCTCCCTTTCAGTACGGAGAGCATACAGCTTGCAAACGGATGCGTAGCAATAAAGGCATCAGGCTGTACACTGTTGATCAGCTTTTTCAGTTTGTTTGCCAATAACTTATTCATCAGCACATTCATATCGAAGAAACGGGTTTTTTCTGTATTATGGTAAATTCTGCCCCACATCTTGGGTGACAGCCTTAACAGATTCATATAGCTTTCCAGCAAAATCTTGTGAAAGGTGGGGCTAATATATTCCAACGTATCGATGATCATTGATGTGCAACCACTCTCAGCCAAGCTTTCTTGCATGGCCCGCGCTGCCTGGTTGTGTCCGTTACCGATGGAAGCGGAAAAGATTAGAATTTTTTTCATGAACGATTCTCCTTCATAACCTCGCCTACTCCAACGCCTGGATCAGGTACCTTCTCATGTTAGTCTACCCCAAGACCCGTCTGCAAGAGGGAACTTGTCGGTCATTCGGCCTAACTTATCGACAAAATAATCGCGAGTTTGTCTTTTTGCTATAAAAACGAAAAACCTCCTTACCCATTCTGGGGTAAAGAGGTTGGTTTCATTCCCTGAAAACTGAATACGCATGATTGCTAAGTGTGTGGATAAGTCCTCGACCGATTAGTAT
>NZ_AKIX01000006.1:0-72909 GCF_000282075.1 Brevibacillus sp. BC25 | reverse complement strand
ATGTGGCGGCGATCCTCCTGATCGGTCAGGACGGAGAGCCACAGACGGTAGATCGGGACATGGAGCAGATCGCTGCTATTTGCAAAAAGAATGATGCCGTTCAAATCAAGGTAGCGACGACAGCCGAGGAAGCGGATGAGGTAATGACTGCTAGACGCAGTGCGCTCGCCGCATTGTCACGGATGCGTCCAACGACCATTTTGGAGGACGCGACCGTTCCCCGCGCCGCGATAGCACCGATGGTCGCCGCGATCCAAGAGATTACAGAGCGTTACGGACTGCAAATATGCACCTTTGGCCATGCAGGAGACGGCAATTTACATCCGACCTGCATGACAGACGCTCGCAACACGGAAGAGATCGAGCGCGTCGAGCACGCCTTCGAGGAAATTTTCGCGGCGGCAATCGATTTGGGGGGAACGATTACGGGAGAGCATGGCGTTGGGATCGTCAAGGCACCGTATTTGGAGTGGAAAGTAGGAGCCGCAGGTATGGAGATCATGCAAGGCATCAAGCACGCTTTCGATCCTCACAATCTCCTGAACCCTGACAAGATGTTTGCCAAACAGTCCCGGAACAGAGTGGTGGTTCAGCGTGCTTAAAGAAGCCTTGGTAAATAAACTTGATTACGATGAACTGTCCAACTGTATGCGCTGTGGCTTCTGTCAGCCAGCTTGTCCGACCTTTCGAGAAACAGGCTATGAGGCAGCTTCTCCACGAGGTCGCATTGCCTTGATGAAAGCCGTAGCAGACGGTGTCATGGAGCCGGACAAAGATTTCGTCGATCAAATGAATCTGTGTCTAGGCTGTCGAGCATGTGAGCCGGTATGCCCAGCAGGTGTGCCGTACGGTCAGTTGATCGAACAGACGAGAGAAGCGATCGAAGAGGTGCAGGAGCATCCATGGTGGGTCAAAGCCGTCCGCAAGCTCGCGTTTTTCCACATGTTCCCTCATCAAAAGCGCATGTACCAACTCGGCGGACTCTTGCGCTTCTATCAGCGCTCAGGTGCGCAAAAAGCCGTTCGCAAGCTGGGAGTGTTATCCATCCTGCCAAAGCAAATGCGGGAAATGGAAGCGATCATGCCTGAAGCATCTGGAAAAGGAATCGTGGACTTTTTCGGTGGCACGGTTATTCCAGCTGTAGGCGAGCGCAAGTATCGCGTAGGAATGTTTCACGGCTGCATCATGGATGTCCTATTCAATGAGACGAATCGCAACACGGTGCGGCTTCTGAGTGAGGCAGGCTGTGAGGTCATCATCGCTCCTGATCAGGTGTGTTGCGGTGCTCTCCATGCACATAGCGGTGAACGTGAACAGGCACGCAATCTGGCGCGAAAAAATGTGGCTGCTTTTCACAAGGCTAATGTGGATATCATTGTATCCAATGCAGGCGGTTGTGGGGCGATGCTGCAAGAATACGACCATTTGCTGGCGGAAGATGCCGACTGGCAGGAGAAGGCACAATGGTTCGCTTCACGCGTGAAGGATATTAGCGAAGTGCTTGCACTCCTCGTCGAGCCAAAAACATGGCAATCATTGCCGCAGCGGATCACCTATCAATCCTCCTGTCACCTGCGCAACGGGATGAAGGTGACAAAAGAGCCGGTGAACCTGCTGCAAGGCATTCCGGGAGCCACATACGTACAGCTTCGCGAGGGAGATCGCTGCTGCGGCTCTGCGGGCATTTACAATCTGGTGCAGCCTGAGATGGCCGGGAGCCTCTTGGATGAAAAAATGGGTCATGTAGCGGCTACCCAAGCAGACATTCTCGTGACCTCGAATCCGGGCTGTCTGTTGCAGATGAAAGCAGGCATTCATCGAGCTGGACTGGAAGGAAAGATGGAGGCCGTGCACATCGTCGATTTATTGGCGCGTGTCAGCCAGAAATAATAGGATCTCTTAACGAGAAGACGTGTAGGGAAGCATTCCGGAAGACGGAGTGGCTCCTTACACGTTTTTTTAATAAAAAAGGGGATAAAAGGACTATTAACGGAAATTGCATGTAAGAATGGCCGAATGTATGATAATAGAAAGAATTTTTGAAAAATTTAATAAAATGTATGTTGGCAGTAAAAAATCTGAGAGAAAGTGGTAGGGAACGATGGAAATAAAAGTTGCAGTAATAGGTCCTTACGATTTGCTTGATGAGGTTTTGCATATGGCAACAACATTTCCGGCCTTAATATTGCTCCCCCTCGGTTACAAAGATGTTCAGGAGGTTAAACAGCTTGTCCTTTCCTGCAAGGAAGAGGTGGATGTCTTTTTATTTGCTGGTCCGATTCCATACCAAATTGCTCGTGAACACGTTGATGGTCCAAAGCCGATGGTTTACCTGCCTTACAATGGAACGAGTCTCTACCGCGTGTTCTTTCAATTGCTGCGAGATAGCGGGACTCTACTGAAAGATAGTCGGTTGCGGTTCAGTATCGATGTTCTGTCTTTACAAGAGATTGAACAAAGGTTGGATGAGCTTTCTATACCTGTGGATCGTATGTACACGATGGAATATCGGCAAGAGCAGAGCGCTGGCGACATTCTTCAGTTTCATTACGACTTATGGACAAGTAACAAGATAGACGCGATTTTCACTTGCGTGGCATCTGTTTATTGGGAGCTTCGAAGATTAGGAATCCCCTGTTATCGTGTGACCCCCACCAAATCTACGATTCAAGACGGTTTGTATCGAGCGCAAATGGAAGGAAAGAACCTCCAGTTAAATGATACGCAGATCGCAATTGGCATCATCAATATTGAAAACATCGTGAAAAAATGGCATTCATCCGAATATGAGCTTCAGCGAAAGAAAATCGCGATCCAGGAAATTTTGATTGATTATGGGGAAGAAATTCAAGCCTTGATGAACTGGCCGGATCGAAATGAAGTCATCTTCGTTACGACTCGAGGAGTTATTGAACGGACGACGAGCATGTTTACGCGGTTCCCTCTGTTAGAGAGAATTGTAAACCGTTTAAACATTTCGGCCAGTATCGGAATTGGGCTGGGCCGAACCGCGAACGAGGCGCAAAGCAAAGCCGGGGAAGCTCTCTCCAAAGCAAAGGCCGGCGGAGGAGGAAGCTGTTTTATCGCTATGCATGATGGCAATGTTGTCGGACCGCTGGGTGAAGAATTTCAGTTAGCGTACTCCCTCCGAAGCAACAATCCAGAGCGTTTGGATGCCGCCCGAAAATCAGGTTTGAGCGTCGGGACGATCAACAAACTGATCTCCTTTTGCCAAAACTACGGCAGCTCACAAATAACCGCAGCTGACCTCGCTAGTCGATTTGGCGTTTCATTACGCAGTGCCAGACGGATTTTAAGCAAATTGGAGCAGAGTCAATTGGCAATGGTCGTCGGTGAAGAGCAGCCGATCTGTAAAGGAAGGCCCCGTCAGGTCTATGATCTGAAACTGCATATATGAATGCTGAGTTTTACACGTTCATGGTTTTTAATCGATGACAATTGAGGGGGAAAGACGAAAATGGGAGGTTATTTGCTTAAGCGTGTCGTGTCCTTATTACCTGTCCTTCTGGTTGTAGCGGTTGTTGATTTTATTATCATTCATCTTACCCCTGGTGACCCTGCTTCTGTCATTCTGGGGGCACAGGCTACGGAAGAAGAATTAGCAAAATTACGAGAGCAGCTAGGTTTAAATCTTCCCATCTATATCCGCTTTTTCGAATGGATAGGGGGCTTGCTGCAAGGGGATTTAGGCTGGTCGATTTTTATGGATAAGCCTGTGACAGAAGCGATATGGGAGCATTTAGGGCCTACCCTTTCATTAACAATTATGGCTGAGATCATCGCGATTCTGTTTGCGATCCCCTTGGGTGTGATGGCTGCCAATCGTCGAGGCACTTGGATGGATCAATCGTTTATGACATTTGCTTTACTGGGAATCTCGCTTCCTAGCTTCTGGATCGGATTGAATCTGATCTTGCTTTTCGCTGTCCAACTGAATTGGCTCCCTGCAGCAGGCTATCAACCGATGTCCAATGGACTCCTGAATCATTTTAAATACTTGATCATGCCCGCGATATCACTTGGCATTATGCAAGGGGCTTTAATTGCGCGAATGACGCGATCCTCCATGCTGGAAGTGTTGAACGAAAATTACATTCGAACGGCAGAAGCAAAAGGCTTGAAGATGTGGATTGTCACCTATAAGCATGCGCTTCGCAATGCCTTCATCCCCATCCTTACGGTAATCGGACTTTCGTTTGCGACGCTGATCGGGGGAGCAGTCGTGACTGAAACCGTCTTTAACATACCTGGGATCGGCAAGCTCATTGTCAATTCTGTTTTAAGACGGGATTACGAGGTCATCCAGGGAACCGTGCTCATGATTGCAACAGCGTATGTTCTCATCAATCTCATCGTTGATTTGCTTTACGCTTATATCGATCCACGTGTGCGATACGACAAGAGCTAAGGGGGATGGATGAATGGAAACATCTTCGGTAACGATTGCCACAAGCCAACCTGTTGCACCTTCGAGGTATCACGTAAGAGTTGCCATGAATCGGTTTTTCGCAAACAGATTGGCTGTCTCCGGGAGTATTCTCGTTTTGTTTATCACCTTCATTTGTGTCCTTGCTCCTTTGCTCACCTCCTATGATCCACTCGAAATGAAAGTACAGGATCGACTCAAACCGCCCAGCGCAAGTCATTGGTTCGGTACGGACGAGTTTGGCCGAGATGTTTTTACCCGTGTTGTGTACGGAAGCAGAATTTCGATGGGGGTTGGATTCTTAGTAGTCGTGATTACTTCCGTCGTGGGATTAATATTTGGGCTGTATTCAGCCTACTACCGAAGATTGGACAACTTCCTCATGCGGATTAATGACGGCTTAATGGCATTTCCCGCGATATTGCTGGCCATTGCGATACTGGCCGCACTCGGTCCGAAAATGAGCAATGTGATTATCGCCCTGAGTGTGGTGTATATTCCAACGGTAGCCCGAGCGATCAGATCGGTAGCGATAACGGTGAGGGAGCAGACGTATATCGAGGCGATTCATGCGCTGGGTGGGAAGTCATGGAGGGTCATTTGGCTGCATATCGCACCGAACTGCCTGTCTCCTCTGATTGTCCAGGCAACGTTCGTTTTTGCGTATGCCGTCATTACGGAAGCCTCCCTGAGCTTCTTGGGAGCGGGAACTCCGCCGCCTGAGCCAAGCTGGGGAAACATTTTAAATGACGGTAGAACGATCATGAAGCAAGCATGGTGGATGACTGTTTTTCCCGGACTGTCCATCATGACAACCGTACTGGGGCTCAACCTGCTCGGAGATGGCCTCCGCGATTTATTGGACCCGCATACGAATCGAGCAAAAAAATAAGCGCTGCAAGGCGGGAAGGGGATGATTCATGTGACATTGTTGGAAGTGAAAAACTTGAGAACGACCTTTTCCACAGAGCTGGGTCAGGTGACAGCTGTAGATGGGGTTTCCTTTCAGGTGGATTCCGGCGAGACGGTCGGATTGGTTGGGGAATCGGGGTGCGGAAAAAGTGTGACCTCCTTGTCGATCTTACGGCTGTTCCGAAAACTCAGTGGAACGAAGCTTACAGGCGAAATCTTTTTTGAGCAAAAAGAGCTGCTGCAATCATCCATGGAAGAGCTGCAAGAGATACGCGGCAATCGGATATCGATGATCTTCCAAGACCCGATGAGCTCGCTCAATCCTGTCTATACCATAGGAAACCAAATTGCCGAATCGCTCATGCTGCATCAAAAGCTGTCCAAAAAGGCTGCGCAGGAAAAAACGATTGAGATGCTTACTTTGGTAGGCATTCCTTCACCGGAAAAGAGGGTGAACGACTATCCTCATCAGCTCTCAGGCGGGATGAGGCAGCGTGTCATGATCGCCATGGGCTTGTGCTGCCAGCCCAAGCTGTTGATTGCCGATGAACCGACGACCGCATTGGACGTTACCATTCAAGCGCAAATTCTTGAATTGATGCTCGGTCTGCAAAAGCAATTACAAATGGGAATCCTGCTAATCACCCATGATCTTGGCGTCGTTGCGGAAGTGTGCGATCGGGTTCTGGTCATGTATTTGGGGCAGATCGTAGAAGAAGCTTCTGTGGACACCTTGTTTGAGAATCCGAAGCATCCCTATACGATTGGTTTGATGAAATCGATCCCGACCATTGATGGCAATCGCGGTAAGAAGCTCCATGTGATAGAAGGCATTGTTCCGTCGCTCCATCAGATTCCAAAAGGGTGTCGTTTTGCACCCAGATGTCCGCTGGCAGATGAAAAGTGCAGGCAGTATCCTCCAGACTTGTTCGAAATAGCGGACGGGCATCAGGTTCGATGCTGGCATCACGAAAGAATCGGGTTGGGAGGCGTTGTATTTGGCAGCTAAGGAGAAAACAGCGGTACCACTTTTACAGGTATCCAATTTAGTGAAGCATTTTCCGATCAAAGGGGGCTACTTTCAAGAGAAAGCGTACGTAAAAGCGGTCAGCAATCTTTCCTTGAAAATATACAAAGGGGAAACCTACGGGCTGGTTGGAGAATCTGGATGTGGAAAAAGCACAACGGGCCGCATGATCCTTCGCTTGCTAGAACCAACGTCTGGCAGTGTGCAATACAAAGGGCAGGACATCACTCAATTCTCGGATGAAGAACTCAGAAACGCCAGAAAAGAAATGCAGATCATTTTTCAAGACCCGTATTCAGCGCTAAATCCCCGCAAACAAATAGGCAAAGCCATCGCTGAACCGATGAGTATTTTCAATTTGGGAGAGAAAAGGCAGCATAAGCAGCTTGTCCTTGACCTTCTTCGTAAAGTGGGACTACAGCTAGAGCATTACGATCGATATCCGCATGAGTTTTCAGGTGGACAAAGACAGCGGATCGTGCTGGCGCGTGCATTAGCCGTTAATCCTGCCTTCATCGTATGTGATGAACCTGTTTCCGCACTCGATGTCTCTATTCAGTCTCAGATTCTCAATTTATTGCAACAGCTGCAAGAAGATTTTCAACTCACCTATTTATTCATCGCACATGACCTCAGCGTCGTCCGACATATTTCTGATCGAGTCGGCGTGATGTACCTGGGGCATTTAGTAGAAGAAGCCCCTACGGATGCCTTGTTCTCCCAACCACTGCACCCTTATACCCGAGCGCTATTGTCAGCTGTTCCAGAGCCGAATCCCAAGAAAAAGAAAGAGAGGATCGTCCTCTCAAGCGAGGTTCCCTCCCCTATCCATCTGCCAAAAGGCTGCGTGTTTCATCCGAGATGTCCACAAGCGATCGCCACCTGTAAGGAAGTCGTTCCGGTTTTGCGGGAAATGGGTACGGGCCATCGTGTCGCTTGTCATCTCGTCTCATAAAAATTGCAAGGACAGAGAGGAGCAAGAAGAATGTTGGATATCGTTATTCGGAATGGTCAGGTGTACGACGGAACTGGTAATCCGTGGACCCGGTTGGACATCGGTATTAAGGACGGAAGGATTGTGAAGATTGGACAGCTTCACGACACAGAAGCCGTGCTAGAGATCGAGGCAGAAGGGCTGGTTGTTTCTCCCGGTTTTATTGACACGCATGTACATTCTGACTTGCTGTGCACGAAGCCGGATATGCACAAAATCAAGGTGCTGCAAGGAGTAACGACAGAGCTGCTCGGGCAAGACGGTATTTCTGTTGCCCCTGTTAATGAACAGACGAAGCCTTTATGGCAAAAACAACTCCGCGGGTTGAACGGTGACATTGGAGACTGGCCTTGGCATTCGATTGACGAGTACCTCCAGTTTTTAAGCCGCTCTACGCTGGCGGGAAATGTCGCTTACCTGGTTCCCCACGGTGCTGTGCGAACACTTGTGATGGGGTTTGAGGGACGAAGGGCTACGACAGAAGAGATGCAAAAGATGCGTGAGCTCGTAGAAGAGGGAATGCGACAAGGAGCAGTCGGCCTGTCGTCAGGGCTTGTGTATCCGCCTAATTTGTTTTCGTGCAAAGAAGAGCTCATCGAGTTATGCAAAGGAGCAGCCAAATATGATGGATGCTTCGTCGTCCATATGCGAAATGAAAGTAATCACATTCTCGAAGCGCTCGACGAGATGATCGATGTTGCACGCCGTTCAAGTGTGCGTCTGCATATTTCTCATTTCAAGGTGATTGGCCGAAACAATCGTGACAACTTCCAGCAGGCATTAGATAAAATGGATCAAGCCCGCACTGAGGGCATCGAGATCACCTTTGATCAGTATCCGTACACAGCAGGATCAACCGTATTACATGCCTTGTTGCCCCCGTGGATGCACAATGGAGGTACAGAGGAGCTGCTCGCCAAGCTGCAAGACCCGGAGATTCGCAGGCGGATTAAAGATGACTTCGAGAACAACCATGATTTTGAAAACTGGGTAGAGAGCTGCGGCTGGGGAAATATCGTGATTGCGTCTGTCACTTCTGAGAAAAACCGTGTGGTAGAGGGGAAGAATCTACTGGAAATTGCCCAGATGCGTGGAACAACGCCTGCTGATGCTGTCTTTGAGCTGTTGCTGGAGGAAAATGCCGGGGTCACGATGGTCATTTCATGGGGCGAAGAGGAAGATATCACGAACGCGCTTAAACATCCATTGCAAATCGTCGGTTCGGACGGGATATTCGGCGGAAAACCGCATCCAAGGCTCTACGGAACCTTCCCGCGAATACTAGGGCGGTTTGTCAGGGAACAAGAAATTCTCACGATGTCTGAAGCCATTCGTCATATGACAGGAGCGCCTGCGCAGCTGCTTCGACTCAAGGATCGAGGATTCATTACTGAAGGGTATTGGGCTGATATTGTTATTTTTGAACCGAAAACGGTTGCAGATCAAGCGACCTACGAGCAGCCGCTCCTTGAGCCGATCGGGATCAAATATGTACTAGTGAACGGGAAAATGGCGGTGGATCGCTCGTCCTTCACTGGCTTGACCGCGGGTACAGTAATCCGCAATGAAGAGATCAGTTTGAAAATAACCTGAAAATTCGATTAATGAAGGAGGGGTTCCATGATCAAGAAGCCGATTGGTTACATGTTGACACTTCTATTAATCGTGACACTTTCATTGCTGGGGTGCACGTCGGCTCCGTCTTCAAGCGATCCTGCTACCAGCGGTGATCAGAAAAAAGAGACGAACGAACTGCGCGTTGCGTTGTCGGTTTCACCGCCTTCACTTGATCTGGTGAAAACGTCCACGACAGTGGCTCTCCAAGTCGGTTGGCATATTTTCGAGCCGCTCGTCACGCTGGATAAAGACTACAAGCCTATTCCGATGCTGGCGAAAGCTTTTGAAGTGAGCAAAGACGGGAAAGAGATCACCTTCACACTCAGGGTAGGAATCACTTTTCATAATGGGAAAGCTCTGGGTGTTGAGGATGTGATTGCTTCGCTCAATCGCTGGAAGGAGCTGTCCCCGAATGGAAAAACAGCACTCGCGAATGCCACGATTTCGTCCAAGGACAATGACAAAATTATGATTACTTTGGAAAAGCCATCCGGCACCTTGCTAACCTCTCTCGCATTTCCTCAACAGGGCGCAATGATCATGCCGAAGGAAGTCATTGAAGCGGCTACGGAAGAAGGAATAAAAGAATACATTGGGACAGGGCCGTTCAAATTTGTGGAGTGGAAGCAAGATCAATACATTCATCTCGAAAAATATGCCAACTATCAAGCGTTATCCGATCCAGCAAGCGGATTGGGCGGGAAAAAGGAAGCCATGGTAGACCGCATTTACTTCCACACCGTTCCGGATGCAGCTACACGTGTGGCAGGTCTTCAATCGGGGGAGTACGATTTTGCTGATGAGCTTCCCTTTGACAACTACGAACAGTTAAAAGGTGACCCTAATCTGGTGACGGTCGTGTCGAAGCCACAAAAATACGTCGGCATGATTTTTAACAAGAAAAAAGGTTTGTTTGCGAATGTAACGGCACGCCAAGCAGTGAATGCTGCACTTGACCATGAAATGATCATGATGGGGATAAGCGGGAACCCGGATTTTTTTCGACTGGATCACAGCCTGATGTTTGTAGAGCAGCCATGGCATTCAGAAGCAGGTAAAGAAAAATACAATCAGAAGAATCCAGAATTGGCGAAAAAGCTGTTGGCTGAAGCGGGCTACAACGGCGAGCCCGTGACCATCATCACCACAAAGGATTACGAATACATTTACAAAAGCTCCATCATGGTCAAAGACCAGTTGGAAAAAATCGGGGTCAAAGTAAACTTCGAGATTTACGACTGGCCTACGATGGTCAGCAAACGTTCAGATGAAACGAAGTGGAACATCTTTTTCACTGGCTTTCCAACCTACACAAACCCGGTTCAAACACTGTATCTAGACTCTCGAAACAAGTGGCCAGGCTGGTACGATAACCCTGAGATGGATGCATTGCTGGACGAACTTCGCCATACGGTTACCTTTGATGAGCAGAAGGTCGTATTTGAGAAAATCCAAGCCTTGTTCTGGGAGGATCTCCCGATTGTAAAAATAGGGGACTTGCACGGATTGGCGGCTCATCGTAACTACGTGAAGGGCTATCAGTACTTCATGGATGCGCCATTCTGGAATGTTTCTGTCCAATAGCGAGGAGACGTGTAAATGGTACAGAAAACGTTTGATATCGTCATACGCAATGGGATGGTTTGTGATGGTACAGGAAATCCGTGGACGAGGCTGGATATTGGGATCGAAAACGGGCGAATTGCCCATATGGCGAGATTCATTCCTTCTGGAGGAATCACGGAAATAGATGCGACTGGAATGGTGGTCGCTCCTGGTTTCATTGAAGTACATGTTCACTCAGATTTGTGGTGTACACAACCTGATATTCACCAGATCCGGGTGTTGCAGGGAATCACGACAGAACTTGTCGGGCAGGATGGGGTTTCTGTTGCTCCCGTGACGAGTGAGACGAAACCACTCTGGATGAAGCAATTGAAAAGGATCAACGGTGACATCGGAGATTGGCCATGGCACAGCATTGATGAATACCTGGCATTTCTTGAACAGGCGAAGCTGACTGGCCATATAGCGTATTTGGTACCGCATGGAAATATCCGATCCATGGTGATGGGTTTTGCCGGTAGAGAGGCTACGCAAAAAGAAATCGCAGCGATGCAGGAACTGATAGAACTAGGCATGCAGCAGGGCGCTTTTGGCGTGTCGTCCGGTATCCAATACCCGCCTTGCGTCTATGCGAACAAAGAAGAATTGGTTGGAATCTGCAAGGGTGCCGCTAAATACGATGGCTGCTTTGTTGTTCACATCCGCAACGAGAGCAATTACTCGTTGGAGGCATTAGACGAAGTGATCGATGCAGCACGCAGATCGGGAGTTCGTCTGCACGTCTCTCATTTTAAAATTTGTGGCGGCAGAAATCGGGATAAGCTGGACATTGCCTTGGAAAAGTTGGAGCAGGGACGTGCTGACGGTATCGAGATTACGTTTGATCAATATCCGTATGCAGCAGCATCCACTTTTCTCCATGCCATTCTTCCCCCATGGATGCATGATGGTGGTATCGCAAAAATGTTGGAGCGGCTACATGACCTCAAAATTCGCGAGCGAGCAAAAGAAGAAATGGAGCAAAACGGGGAATACGACAATCCCGTCAGAAACAACGGCTGGGACAATCTTGTCATCGCATCTGTAGCCTCTGCGAACAATCGGAAGCTGGAAGGAATGAATTTGCAGGAAATTGCCCAGCAACAAGGGCTGGATCCGGCAGATGCCGCATTTAATCTTTTGGTGGAAGAAGAAGGCGAGGTAACCATCATTATCCACTGGGGGGACGAAGATGATGTCGAGAGAGTGATGAAGCATTCGCTACAAATGGTGGGTTCAGATGGTGTGTTCGGCGGAAAGCCCCATCCCAGGCTCTACGGTTCATTTGCTCGTGTGTTAGGTCATTACGCAAGAGAGAAACAATCGTTTCCACTTTGGGAAGCCCTGCGAAAAATGACAGGCGCCCCAGCTCAATTGCTGCGGTTGCAGGATCGAGGATTTTTGCGAGAAGGATACTGGGCAGATCTCGTCGTATTTGACCCGAACAAGATCGTAGACCGGGCAACATATGAGGCACCGATGCAGCAGTCATTGGGTATTCGCCATGTGCTGGTCAATGGGAAGATCACCGTGTCAGATGGGCATCTTACAAATGTGACTAGTGGCACGGTAATTCGCAATCAGTTGTGAACATAATAAAAGCCGCTCGGGTATTATATTGCCCCAGCGGCCTTTGTTTTTAGCTATGATAAATATCTAAAGCAGCTTGTACAGCCCGCCCTGCGTGTACACGGGCTCCATGCCGGATGAGAACCGCTTCCAACGCCCCTAGCACATGCAAAATATTTTTCTTCCGGCAGCTGTAGCCCATTGTGCCAATCCGCCAGATTGTCCCTTTTAGTGGCCCGAAGGAACTGGCAATTTCAATATGAAAATCTTCGAGCAGCATGGCGCGGACTGACTCTCCGTCCAGTCCCTCAGGAATTTTAATGCAGGTCACGACGGGAAGCTTGCAAGCCGGATCGCCGTAGAGCTGCAATCCCATCGCCAATACACCTGCGACCAAGGCTTGTTCATGCAAGCGATGTCTGGCGAATCTCGCCTCCAGACCTTCCGTGAGGGCAATGCGCACTCCCTCGCGCAAGGCGTACAGCATCGTTGTCGCCTCCGTATGGTGGTTCAGCCGTGCGGGTCCCCAGTAATCCATGAGCTGGCTCAAGTCAAAATAGTTGCTGCGGATCGTTCTGGTTTGAATAGATTTCGGAGCAGAGGGATCAGCGAGTCCACGCTCAATTTTTTTCCGTTGGAGCAAGAGTGCTTCTACACGAGAATTAAACGTGATAGGAGCCATCCCAGAGGGGACAGACAAGCATTTTTGTGTGCCGCCAATACATGCGTCGATATACCAATCGTCTACCATAACTTCAGTCCCGCCGATCGAAGCGACAGCATCGACGACAAACAGGACATCCATCTGGCGGCAAGCTTCTCCGATTTCTTTCAAAGGCTGAACACATCCGGTGGATGTTTCGCCATGAACCATTGCAACGATTTTGGGCTGAACTCGCTCGATTTCGGCAATGACGTCCTGCGGTTCAAAGACACTTCCCCAGCGCGTTTCCATCGTAATTACATCTGCGCCGTACCTTTCCGCAATCTCCGTGAGCAGGTGCCCGAATCGTCCATAAATGGGTACAAGCACCCGATCTCCTGGTTCGATTATGCTACACAAAACGGCTTCAATGCCCGCCCGGGAAGTTCCGTCAATAGGGAATGCCCAATGATTGGATGTCTGAAACAATTTCCGAAGCATTTCCATTGTTTCGTTCATGATGTTCGTGAATTCTGGATCGAATTGCCCCAAAATGGGTGAACCCATCACGCGAAGAACACTAGGCTCGGCCTCGACGGGCCCTGGCGTCATGATTGTCCGTTGTGAGGTGGTCAGTTCTTTGTATGCACACATAAGCTCTCCCCCAGATCTTTCTATATCAACGGCCGCTTTTCCGATTCCATCACCGGAAAAAACGGCCGTAGCACTACCAATCTTTTGTGCCCATCAAAAATCTATTTTGAAATTCAAGAAACCAGCTTTCCGCAGCGCCTCGTAAATGATGACGAGCGCTGGACCGAGTATGAGCCCGAAAAATCCCATTACCTGAAATCCGAGGAACAAGCTGACAAGAGCAGCTAGGGCGCTAATTCCCAGATTAGATGCGAGTACCTTGGGCTCAATAATGCGGCGGACGACCGTAATCACGAGGAAAATGACGATCAGGCCGATTGCCAAATAAGAGTTGCCCATCAAGAAGTTGTAAATAGCCCATGGGACGAGGAACGAGCCTGCGCCCAAGATGGGGAGAATATCGACGAAAACGATCATGAGCGAAATGACGGCTGCATACTTCACCTGCAAAATGAGCAATCCCAAAAAGGATAGTGTGAACGTCATCAGGCTCAAGATGATTTGCGCACGTAAAAAACCAAGGGTGGCACGGTTCAATTGAGAGATAACCACCTCGACCTTTTCACGAGCAGATACCGTGAACATTCTCATGAAGCCAGCACGCAATTTCGGCAAATCTAGACTGATCAAAAACAAGGCAACCAAGTAAATAATTGTCGAGATCAAAAAGCCCGGAACGATGGCTGCTACACCGAGAATGCCTTTGGCAACCGTGGAAGCTGAAGTAAGCGCCCAGCTTTTAAGCCCAGCGAAGACACTCTGGATTTCCGAGACGGTTTCGGCAGGTAACGATTCATAGTAAGTTTCCCAGCTCATTAAATAGGACTCGACCAACTCAAAAATATGCTGCGAAAAAGCGGGTAAACGCTGAGCCAAATCAATCCCCTGAATCACGATCTGCGTACCGATCCAGTACAGTACGATCCCAAAAGAGATGAGGAAAAGAAAAAAGGATGCGATTACCGCACTCATCCGATTCATTCGTAGCCTTTTGATAAGAAACAGGACGAGCGGCTCAACCAGAATTGCTGTTAACAGTGCTAGCAAAAAGGGGACGGAGTAAGGTAAAAGAAACAACCCGACTGCCAGAACTAGTAGCAGGATGATCATTTTCCGAATCGTCATGACTGCGCTCCATTCTGAATGAAAAATCGCTGAAAACTGATTCCCTTATTTTATCATTTTTCCAGAAACGAATACAACGAGCCCAATCATATCGCGAATTTGACAGAGATTATCAGAAAAAATAAAGAAATGAAAAGAATACAAAAAAGGGGAAAACACAAAAAGTCATGATATGATGCTCACCTATATACCACTTAAGCTTGATGCGTATAAGCATATCGGCTTGAGAGTCACATCTTAATCTTTCATAGCGAGGTGTCAGAATGAAGCGGTTTGGATTAGCGATGCAGATTGTCGTCGGTCTCATTCTGGGTATCCTGGTGGGTGCTATTTTTTACGGCAACCCGGCAGTGGCGACCTATTTACAGCCTATCGGTGATATTTTTCTCCGATTGATTAAAATGATTGTCGTTCCGATCGTTGTTGCCACGCTTATTGTGGGCGTAGCAGGCGTAGGTGACATGAAGAAGTTGGGCAAAATCGGTGGTAAGACAATTCTGTATTTTGAAATCGTTACCACGATTGCCATTATCGTCGGTCTTTTGGCGGCGAACATCTTTCAACCGGGTCTCGGTGTGGATCGAACAGTTCTTACCAAGACCGATATCCACAAGTATGTAGACACGGCAGAAACGACACAAAGCCACGGCATGGTGGAAACATTCGTCAATATTGTGCCAACCAATGTGTTTGATGCACTCGCTCGTGGCGACATGTTAGCCATTATTTTCTTCTCCGTTCTGTTTGGACTTGGTGTAGCAGCGGCAGGGGAAAAAGGAAGGCCTGTTCTCAACTTCTTCAATGGAGTTGCGGACGCGATGTTCTGGGTTGTAAACACAATCATGCGTTTTGCTCCGTTTGGTGTTTTCGCACTGATTGGTGTTACCGTTTCCAAGTTTGGTTTGTCATCGCTCATTCCATTAGGCAAACTGGTTATTCTGGTTCACGTTGCCATGTTGTTCTTCATTTTGGTGGTAATGGGCATCATCGCACGTATCAGCGGAGTCAAAATCACTTCCATTCTGCGTGTACTGAAGGACGAGCTGTTGTTGGCTTACTCCACTTCCAGCTCCGAGACTGTACTACCTAAAATTATGGAAAAAATGGAGAAGATGGGCTGTCCGAAGGCGATCACGTCCTTTGTTATTCCGACAGGCTACTCCTTCAACCTGGATGGTTCCACGCTGTACCAGGCACTGGCTGCTCTGTTCATTGCGCAAATGTATGGTATTCACATGCCAATCAGCACACAGATCACGCTGATGCTTGTACTGATGGTTACGTCCAAAGGGATCGCTGGTGTACCGGGAGTATCGTTCGTAGTATTGTTGGCTACGCTCGGCTCTGTAGGTCTCCCAGTAGAAGGTCTTGCTTTCATCGCCGGTGTAGACCGTTTGATGGACATGGCTCGTACAGTTGTTAACGTAGTAGGTAATGCGTTGGCAGCAATCGTGATCTCTCGTTGGGAAGGTCAGTTCGACAAAAAGAAAGCAGACGATTATGTTCAGGCAGTAAAAGCCGATCCAAGTGCTGCTTAATCTAAGCTATTAATAATTTTAAGAAGCCTCCTGTCAGTGAATTTAGCTGGCAGGGGGCTTTTTGTTTTGTTTTAAAAAGTGGCTAGGGTGGTGGGAAGAAGCGCATTTCCAGTCTACGCTTCGGCCTCCGCCCTACAAGGGGTGAAGACTGTCCGCTTCGTAATAAATGGCGGGAGCGCTTCAAACCAGAAAAGGCTAGAGCGTTTTTGTATGTGATAAAAGCTGAAAACCCCCGCCATTTATTACTACGCTAGGGCGGGCTCCAGAGGCGCTTGGACTGGAAATGCGCTTTTTCTACGCGGCTTTTTAAGACAATAAAAACTCTCGCTTGAAGTGGGTAATTTTTATTGACACCAAAAACAGGAAAGAGTAATATGATACCAACAACTTGATAATAACATTTTGTTAATAACAAAAAACAACAACAATTCAGTAGCTAAAAGAGGCGATTGGATGAAAGAAAAATCACATGTAAATAAACAAGGTCAAACTGAGAAGGAGTACTTGGAGGCTTATGATGTCAGCCAATTCGAGCGGCCGTCTGTGACAGTCGATATGCTGGTATTCACCGTGATGGATGAGCTGGAGGAGAATTATCGCAAGCTCTCTCCCAAGTCGTTGAAAATATTGCTCGTGAAGCGTGGTGAGCATCCGTATATTGGCCAATGGGCGTTGCCAGGCGGGTTTGTTACACCTGAGGAGAGTCTCGAGGAGGCAGCCAGACGCGAGCTGCGTACGGAAACAAACGTAGACGACATTTATTTGGAGCAGCTCTATACCTGGGGCGATGCGGGCAGAGATCCGCGGACATGGGTCATCAGCACGTCGTACATGGCCTTGGTAGACAGCTCGTCTTTACAGCTGCAGGCAGGGGATGATGCAGATGAAGCCGAGTGGTACCGCATCGAGGACAAATGGCTGAAAGAAACAAAGACGGCGACTATTGACGGCTCCATAACTGAAAAGTGGCTGGAGCTGCGACTTGTGCATGAGAGCGAAGAGCTATCTGCCACCATTAAGATCACGAAAACAGTAACAGGTCGCACTATACGCGAGACCCGCGAAATTGTAGAGACGAACAATATCGCATTTGATCACGCCAAAATCATTCAATACGCACTGGAGCGATTGCGTAACAAGATTGAATACACAGACATCGCTTTTGCTTTAATGCCGGAGCTGTTCACATTAAGCGATCTGCAACAGGTGTACGAAGTGATTTTGGGACGTGAACTGTTGGCTGCGGCATTTCGTAGGAAGGTAGCCGACAAAGTGTTGGAAACGAATCAATATCGAAAACATGCCGGGCACCGACCATCCAAGTATTTCCGCTTTAACCCGGAATGGATGGATCAGACGTAGCCCCGTACCAGGGAGGAAATCACAATGAATCAGGGACACAATCGAAGCGTTCGCGTACGAATTGCGCAGGAGACGCTGCAAATCATAGAGCAGGGCTACTATGTGAACAAAGCGGGAGAAAAGAAGAGCATTACGGAGGATCTAGCTGCTGCCATCAGCCAATCCGTTCTGTATCGTCCACATGATTTGGCAGCAGACACAGTGCAACTGCCACCGCATCAAACAACGGCTGCACAGCTGCGTGCCAAGGTCGAGGTTACCTCCGAATCCAGCCTGGATGCTGCCAAGCGCCTCGTCGTTCACAAGAAGCGAGCTGATGCCGTATGCTTGAATTTTGCTTCCGCCAAAAATCCGGGCGGAGGCTTCCTCGGGGGAAGCCAGGCGCAGGAAGAGAGCTTGGCGCGTTCCTCTGGGCTGTATCCTTGCATCGTGCAAATGCAGGAAATGTACACCTATCATCGCCAGTTAAAAACCTGCTTTTATTCTGACTACATGATTTATTCACCGCGGGTCCCTGTGCTCCGCGATCAAAGCGATCAGCTTTTGTATGATCCGTACCTCTTGTCTTTTATTACGGCGCCTGCCGTGAATGCTGGGGTTGTTCGTGAGCGAGAGCCTGAAAATATCGCGAAGATTGGTCCTGTCATGAAGGAGCGCATCCGGAAAATTTTACGGGCAGCAGCCATTCATAACCACCGGACGATCATTTTGGGAGCGTACGGCTGCGGAGTATTTCGCAACAAAGCGGAGGACGTAGCAGATTACTTTGCTACTGTTTTGATCGACGAACAGTATGCACAGCTTTTTGACCACATTGTTTTTGCCGTCTACGACAATTCTGCGCGCCAGGAAAACCTGCGAGCGTTCAAGGAGAGATTCGCATGAATGCGAAAAGCACCGGCTTTTTAGCAGACTGGAATTGGTTTGAAAAAATTTGGCTCATCTCGTTTACACTCGTTACCCTTTACTTGTATTTCGCACTGGATGATACATTAATCGGCTTGATCGCCTCCTTAACAGGGATGCTGAGTGTCGTGCTCGTCGCCAAAGGAAAGACGTGGAGTTACTACCCGGGTATCATCAATGTGGTTTTGTACGCGTTCGTCGCCTATGGGCAAAAGTACTATGGCGAAGTAATGCTGAATCTTCTCTATTTTTTGCCGATGCAATTCATTGGACTCTACCTGTGGCGTAAAAACCGCGTGTCCGAAGTCAAGCAAAATGACGTTAAGATTACCATTTTGTCCAGCCGAGCACGCATTTGGTGGACGATCTTGAGTATCATCGCAACGATTGCCTACGGGTTTGTATTGAAGCAAATGGGCGGGGCCTTGCCTTTTGTCGATTCCTTGACGGCTGTTCTTTCCGTCATCGCCATGCTCTTCATGGTGAAGCGTTTGGTCGAGCAGTGGGTGGTCTGGATCATCATTGATTTGTTCACGATCTACATGTGGCTGGTAGCGTTTTTGAAGGACGGAAGCGATATCTCGATGCTGGTCATGTGGTCCGCTTATTTGGTGAATGCCATCTACGGATTGATGAACTGGGTTCGGCAGTACCGCAAGCAAAGGGAGGAGCAGACATGGGGGGCGTAGGCTTCATTGGCGGCAAATTTTTGCCACTACATCAAGGACATGTATACGCGATTACACAGGCGGCCTGCCGCTGCGACGAGCTGTATGTCGTTCTCTCGCACAGCCCTACTCGCGACCAAAAGCTGTGTGAGGAGGCAGGAATCAAGCCAATTCCCTATGAAGTGCGATTGAGATGGTTGTCCACGCTCGTCAAGGACATGGAAAATGTCCGAGTACTTGCAGTCGAGGATCGTGCGGATAGTGACGAGAGCTACGATTGGGAGGCGGGAGCAGCGGACATCAAGCGCAAGATTGGGAAAAAAATTGATCTAGTTTTCAGCTCCGAGCCCTCCTACGATCCGATTTTTCGCCGTTTATACCCGGAGGCAGCGCACATCATTCTCGATGAATCACGCAGCCAAGTGCCGATTTCCGCTACCAAAATTCGCAACGAAGGGGTCTACGCTCATTGGCAGCACATCCCGTCTGTTGTTCAGCCCTATTTCGTTAAAAAGGTAGTGGTGGTAGGAACAGAGAGCTGCGGGAAATCGACTTTGACCCGTTATCTTGCGAAAATCTACAATACCGTGTTTGTCGAGGAGTATGGACGCACAATCTGCGAAGAGGTCGGGGGCTGCGATACGATTTTGACACCGGAGTATTTCCCTTATATCGCGTATGGTCACAAAATGAAAGAGTACGAAGCGCTCCAGAAAGCCAACAAGCTCTTGTTCATCGATACCGAAGCGATTGTCACCCAGTTTTATTCCGAACTGTACACCGGGCAAACCTTCCCTGTTCTCGATCAGGTTGCTGACGAGCAAGCGTATGATTTGTGGCTGTTCATGGAGCCAGATGTCGCGTGGGTGGATGATGGGCTGCGTGTGCACGGAGAGGAGCAAGTACGCCTGCACAATCATGAAAAGCTGCGCCAGATGTTGGATGAGCGGGGAATTACGTACGTGACACTGCGAGGAAATTATGCCGAGAGACTGCAAGGAGCTATGCAGCATGTCGATCAACTGTTGAAGACGACTTCTCAATGAGCTGGAATTGGGCTAGACTAAAGTCATCAAACGATTCTGACAGTAGAAGGGAGCCGTGCTGCATGCAGTCGATCGTACAGCCGCTATCCCCCCTTAGCTTGAAGGAATGGGCAGTCGCCGTCAAAGCACTTGGAGAAGGTGAGCAGATCATCACGATCCGCAAGGGTGGATTATACGAAGAAACACGAGAATTCCGCTTGGAAAACAATCAATTTTATTTGTATCCGACCTATGAGCACCAGAAGCGCGACATGGTAAAGGCAGACTACCAACATCTGCTAGACGCGACCCTTGAAGGCTGGACAATGGACAAGAAGACCGTGACGATCGAATATTTTGCCGAAGTAACCGACGATGTTGAGTTGATGGACGAAGCCAAGCTGCGTGCGCTTTCGCCCTTCCACATCTGGACGGATAATTTCGCAGATGTGCGCTTGCATTGGAAGAAAAAACAGCCGCTGCACATTTTGTTCGTGCGGATGTATCGAATAGAGCAGCCTGTAGAAATCCCGATTGACGCTGCTTATCAAGGCTGCAAATCTTGGCATGATCTATTGGTGGACATTCCGCGAGCTGCGTTTACCCCTGTGCTTTCGGACGAGGAGTTCGCAGCGAAAAAAGCCGCAATCATGACTATTCTGCAAAACTAACATTCCATTTCAATCTTGCCTGGAGGGTTCTCATGAAAGCGATCTTGGTAACGGAATTAGGCGGGCCGGAAACGATGAAATATGCGGAAGTTGAGATGCCGACCATGTCACCTACACAGGTCCTGATCCGCGTCGAGATGACCAGTGTCAATTTTGCCGATATCAAATCCAGATATGGAAAAAAGGGAGCATCCATGCTGCCGTTTATCCCGGGACTCGATGCGACTGGCGTGATTGAACAGGTGGGGGCAGAGGTGCAAAGCCTGAAGGTGGGGCAAAGAGTCATCGCATTTCCGGCCAACGGATCATACGCCGAGTATATCGTGGCGGATGAGAGCTTGACCTTTGCACTGCCAGATCAAATCAGTACGGAAACAGCAGCCGCTTGCCCAGTCGTGTCATTTACTTCGTACCAGCTACTGGCGAAGGTTGCCCGTATTACCAAAGGGGAAACCGTACTGATTCACGCTGCGGCAGGCGGAATCGGAACGACGGCGATTCAATTAGCCAAGCTGCTCGGAGCAGGACGAGTCATCGGTACAGTCGGTAATGAAGCAAAGGCGGAAATTGCCTTGTCAGCCGGTGCCGACCACGTGATTTGCAATGATCGCGAAGACTTTGTGGAAAAGGTACATGCGCTGACGGATGGTGCGGGAGCCGATGTCATTTTGGACTCGATTTCCGGAACGGTGAGCGAGCGTAGTCTCGAGTGCCTCGCTTGGTACGGCCGACTCGTCCATTTCGGCAATGCCAGCGGCGAAATCGGTCAGATCAAGACGATCGATCTGCACGCAAGCTGCCGTTCTGTATTAGGTTTCAGCTTTGGTACGACACGCAAGCTGCGTCCACACTTGCTGCAGGATACAGCCAAGCAAGTGTTGGAGTATTTGGCGAATGGCCAGCTCGACATCAAGATCTGCAAGCATTTTGCATTGGAAGACGCAGCGAGTGCCCATGGGTTGGTCGAGAGCAGGGTGAGTACGGGAAAAGTACTGCTGGATGTGCGTTCGTAATGATATAGAGCCCTTGCTGACTCATAAGCAAGGGCTTTCTCTTTATCATTTTGGAGAGGTGAATGCTAAACACTGGGGAAGTCCGCAAATGGTCATCTCCAGTGGGAATGTGAAAGAAAAAGGCTGCCACCGCATGAAGCTCGTCACCACCAACGATAACCTGCAAGCCATGGGCTTTTACCAAAAAAGAGGCTATCAGCTTCACGAGCTGTACATCAATGCTGTAGACAAGGCCCGCCAAATCAAACCAGAAATCCCCCTTATCGCTGACAACGGCATCCCCATCCGCGATGAAATCCTTTTTATTAAAAACCTCTTTTAAAAAGCCCCGTAGAAGCAATTGCTGTCCGAAAAGCGCAGGTACATGTTTGGAAGGAGACCGCCCGAACGAAGTGAGGAAAAAGGCGACTGGAAAACATGTGCCTGCGCTTCCCACCGCCACCGCAGTATGAAAGCCTCCGGCTTTTTAAAAAGTTTCCCCCCGCACAATTGTTGACATTCGTAACTGTACGAATTATTATTACAGTACTCTTCGCAAGGAGGCCGTCTGTGACGTGAATAGTGAATTTACCATAGCTGTTCACAGCTTGGCTTTGTTGGCTCATATCCCAGAGCATATGGCAAGCAGTGAGCTCATCGCAAAAAATGTATGTACGAATCCTGCCAGAATTCGCAAAATCATGAGCATTCTGCGTAAGAACGGATTTGTGAAGACCAAAGAGGGAATTGGCGGCGGTTATATACTCGCATGTGACCCGAATGAGGTCACCTTGGCCGAGATATATCGTTCGATCTCGAATGGTACACTGAAGCCGCACTGGTGTTCGGGCGATCCGCAAGAAGCATGTCAGGTATCTGCGAATATGCACGGAGTCATGGATCAGATTTTTACCGAAGCAGAGATGTACTTTACGAAGTATTTGGAACAAATCACGATCCAGACCGTACTAGATAAAGTCCGTCAAGGATGTCAGGATAATTCGCAACAGTAACCATACAAATTTTTAACGTGGAAACTGTAATAATTTCCGTTACAATTAGGAGGTGCAAGGGAATGAATCGAGATGAGTTATTGGAAGTCGGAGAATGGGTATTGGGCAAAACCAAATTCGGCGAGTTAGTTCAAGGCTTCGTCGAAACAGATGATTCATTGCGAGGTACCGCGAAGGTTTATGTGGTTCAATGCGACAACGAAGAGACAATCGGCAAGCTGGTGGTGATTCCAAGACAGTGGATGGAACGCATTCCAGTAGGTTCTTTTAATGATGAAGAGCACATGCATGATTTGATCGACCTCGCCCTCGCAACCAAAGATAGAGAGTGGTTTATGGACCTGACTGCCAAGGCAAGCACCATGAAACAGACGTCAGGGAAAGAAGCCCGCAAAACAAGAAGCTCTTCCATTCGCAATCGCTTGGGAACTTCTGCTATTTGGGAGCAATAATTTTTCACTATACAGGAGGAGTACGGAGTATGTCTAACGTGAATCAGAACAGTTGGTTTGAAAAAGGAATGAGCTTTGCGGCGTACAAAGAAAGCATGAACGTCAACAAAGAAGAGCTGTCCCGCGTATACGATCAGCTCACATTTACTGACGAGGATCTAGCTGTTTGGAAGGATCTCTCCCAGCGCAACTGGAAAGGGGTCGTGCTGACAGCAGACTGGTGTGGGGATGCTTCCTTGTGCGTTCCTGTCATTCAGCGAATTGCCGAGGAAAGCAACATCGAATTGCGCTTTCTCATCCGCGACGAAAATCTGGAGCTGATGGATCAATACCTGACCAATGGCACAGCACGTGCGATCCCGATCTTTATTTTCCTCGACCAGGATGGCTATGAGGCAAGAGTTTGGGGACCGCGTTCTCCAGAAGTGCAGGAAATGATTACGACTGCCCGTGCAGGATTGCCGGCTGCAGACGCTCCTGATTTTGAGGAAAAGCAAAAGGAGCTGTACCGCAACTTCAAGCAACAGATTTCAACAGACCCTGCCATTTGGCGCACGGTGATTGAAAGTTTGAAAGCGAAGCTGCAAGGCTAAAGAGAAAAATCTATAAGGATAGGACTGGATAAATGAATATGAATGCACAAGAGAATAGTCAGCGACCGATTCTCTTCCTGATGATCAACATGTTTATCGCCATGCTGGGAATTGGCTTGATTATTCCGATTTTGCCCGAGTTTCTCAAAGAGTTCGGCGCGGGTGGGGAGACGGCTGGATACTTGGTGGCGGCCTTTGGTGTGACCCAATTTCTTTTTTCTCCGATTGCGGGGGAATGGTCGGATAAGTACGGACGAAAAATCATGATTGTAATGGGACTCGTCCTGTTTACGATCTCCAATCTGGTCTTTGCCTTGGCTGAACAGACTTGGGTGCTCTATCTTTCTCGTCTGATCGGCGGGATCGGGGCAGCAGCGATGATTCCGTCCATGCTGGCGTATGTAGCTGACATTACGACAGAGGATAAACGTGGAAAAGGACTGGGGATGCTCGGAGCTGCTATGTCGCTCGGATTTGTTATCGGGCCAGGTATTGGCGGATTTTTGGCAGAGCTTGGCTTGCGTATGCCGTTCTATATTTCCGCGGCAGTTGGTGCAGTAGCCACACTCGGTTCCATCTTCTTCTTGTCTGAATCACTTCCTAAGGAAAAGCAGCTCGCGGCACGAAACGCCAAAGCGAAGCAGGAAAACATCTTCGTACAGCTCGGCAAGTCGTTTCAATCGTCGTACTTCATCATGCTGGTGCTGGTCTTTACGATGACGTTTGGCTTGGCGAACTTCGAAGTTATCTTCCCGCTGTTCGTCGATGCGAAGTTCGCATATACTCCGCGTGATATTTCTATCATTATCACAGTGGGAGCACTTGCCGGTACGATTGTGCAGGCAGCGCTGATCGGCAAGCTCATTACTCGTTTTGGCGAGAAGAAGCTCATTAACGTGACGTTCTTCTTGTCTGCTGTATCGATGGTGATGATGCTATTGTCCGGTAACTTCTGGTATATGCTGATTATGACGGTTATCTTCTTTACCCTGACGTCGATTATGCGTCCAGCGATCAACACGCTGATCTCCAAACGAGCAGGGGATGAACAGGGCTTCGTAGCAGGGATGAACAATGCCTATATGAGTCTGGGGAATATTTTTGGGCCAGCAGTGGCAGGAACGCTGTACGGGGTTCATTTGAACGCACCATATTTGTTCGGCGCGATTATCCTGGTTCTTAGCTTGTTCTTGTCGCAGGTGGAAAGCCGTCGCAGCGTGAAGCGCGTCGTGGCCTAACCCTTGACAGTTTTTTGAAATCAGTGTAAAAAGTAAAGTAACAATAATAACACCAACAAATTCATTGACGAGAAAGAGTAAGCTAATCCCCTTGTTCCCCAGAGAGTTGGCCCTAGTGCTGAAAGCCAACGTTCAAGACTTAGCCGAAAATCCTCTCCGAGAAGGAAAGCTGAAGCATTAGGAGTAAGCTGACCCGGAATCCCACCGTTACCAGGGACGCGTATGATGGTACGTAGTAGAGGTGCCGAAATGACATGCTTGCATGAAGATTTCGGAACAAGGGTGGTATCGCGAGATCAAATCTCGTCCCTTAGGGGGCGGGATTTTTTTGCGTTCTATGAACCTACACTTCTACGCAAACTACAGAAGAAGGAGTGTACATGATGAGGAAAGTAGACGTAAAAGAAAAAGCAAGGACACGAGAGTTACGCATTCTGGATCAGTGGAGGGAAGACGACACATTCCGCAAGTCGATGGACAATCGGTTAGGAAAGCCAAACTTCGTCTTTTATGAAGGTCCACCGACCGCCAACGGACAGCCGCATATCGGCCACGTGCTCGGACGGGTCATCAAGGATTTCATCGGACGTTACAAAACGATGTCCGGCTACCGCGTCGTCCGCAAAGCAGGCTGGGATACGCACGGCCTCCCAGTTGAACTTGGAGTGGAAAAGCGTCTCGGCATTTCCGGCAAGCAGGAGATCGAAAACTACGGAGTGGCCAAGTTCGTCGAGGAGTGCAAAAACAGCGTATTTGAGTACGAAAAGCAATGGCGCGAGCTGACGGAAGGCATCGCTTACTGGACAGATATGGAGCATCCATACGTCACCTTGACCAACGACTACATCGAAAGCGTCTGGCACATCCTTTCTGAAATTCATAAGAAAGAACTACTGTACAAAGGACATCGTGTCAGCCCGTATTGCCCGGATTGCCAGACGACGCTCAGCTCCCATGAAGTGGCGCAAGGCTATGAAGACGTGAAGGACTTGAGTGCGACGGTCAAATTCAAAAGCAAGACAAACGATGACATCTTCCTCGCGTGGACGACGACACCATGGACTCTTCCAGCAAACGTGGCTTTGGTTGTTAACAAAGAGCTCGATTACGTGCGGGTGAAGCACAAGGATGAAGTGTACGTCGTAGCAAAAAATCTCGTGGAGAAAGTGTTCAAGGAAGACTACGAGGTTTTGTCCACGCACAAAGGAGCAGAATTCGTCGGTACTCCGTATGAGCCGCCTTTTGGCTATATCAAGGTAAACCATGGGCATATCGTCGTCGATGCGGACTATGTCAGTGATTCGAGCGGAACTGGTATCGTGCATACTGCGCCAGCGCACGGGGAGGATGACTATCGCACGACCCGTCAGCATGGACTTGATTTCGTGAACGTCGTGAATTTGGCTGGCCGCTATACCGATCAAATTTCAGATTTCGCGGGTCGCTTCGTTAAGGATTGCGACGTCGATATCGTAAAGGATCTGTCTCATCGCGGATTGTTGTTTTCCAAGGAGCGCTACGAGCATAGCTATCCGTTTTGCTGGCGCTGCAAATCGCCGCTGCTCTACTACGCGATGGAGAGCTGGTTCATCAAAACGACAGCGATCAAGGATCAGCTGATCGAAAACAATAGCAAGATCGACTGGTATCCAGGCCATTTGCGCGAAGGGCGCTTCGGGAAATTCCTCGAAGAGCTTGTAGACTGGAATATCAGCCGCAATCGGTATTGGGGGACGCCGCTCAATTTATGGCTTTGTCAGGATTGTGGCTGCGAATATGCGCCAGGCAGTGTAAAAGAGTTGCGTGAGAAGTCTGTGGCGCCACTCGACGAGAATCTGGAGCTGCACAAGCCGTTTGTGGATGAGGTGAAGCTGCGTTGCTCTTGCGGCGGTACGATGGAGCGGACCCCTGAGGTCATTGATGTGTGGTTCGACAGCGGTTCGATGCCGTTTGCTCAGTACCATCATCCATTCGGCGACGAAAAGGTATTCCAGGAGCAGTACCCTGGCGACATCATTTCGGAAGGAATCGATCAGACGCGGGGCTGGTTCTTCAGCTTATTGGCCGTTTCAACTTTGTATAACGGAAAAGCACCTTACAAGGCAGTCATCTCTACCGGTCACGTTTTGGATGAACACGGTCAAAAGATGTCCAAAAGCAAAGGAAACGGGATCGATCCGTGGGAGGTTATCGAGGAATTCGGGGCGGATGCGTTCCGGTGGGCACTCTTGTCTGACAGTGCGCCGTGGAGCAGCAAGCGGTTCTCTAAGCGGATCGTCGCCGAGGCGAAGTACAAAGTGATCGATACGATCCATAACACCCATGCTTTTTATTCGTTATACGCCTTGATCGATGCATTCAAGCCTGAAGACCATCTGCCACAACCACCTGTGAACGAATTGGATCGTTGGATACTATCCCGCTTGAATACCACCTTGCAGCACGTGGAAAAAGGTCTGGAAACCTACGATTTCATGAATCCGGCTGGGCATATCGAAGCGTTCGTCGACGAGCTGAGCAACTGGTACATCCGTCGTTCGCGGGATCGTTTCTGGAGCAGCGGTATGACTCCTGACAAAGTATCTGCTTACCAGACCCTGCGGGAAGTGTTGCTGACGCTGGCGAAGATGATCGCACCATACGCACCGCTGATCGCAGAAGATATGTATGGTAATCTGGGCGGAGAAGGCAGTGTTCATTTGACTAACTATCCGAAGGTGAACAAAGAAGCAATCGACGCAATCCTTGAGCGGGACATGGAAACGGCTCGAAACATCGTGGAGCTGGCGCGAAATGTCCGCAACGAAACTGGACTCAAGACCAGACAGCCTCTGTCCGAGCTGATCGTATCGATGGAGCAGCCATTTAACCTCGAGCAATTTGCTGGCATTATCCAAGACGAGATCAATGTGAAAAACATTCGGGTGGAGCAAAGTGACAGTAGCTTCGTGACGTATCATTTCAAGCTCAACCTGAAGGTAGCTGGGAAAAAATACGGCAAGCTCGTTGGGCCAATCCAAGGGTATTTAAAAGAATTGAACGCAACCGATGCACAGAAAGCGGTGGACAATGGCTACCTGGATGTAGAGGTCGCAGGCGAGAGCGTGCGGCTTACACTAGATGAGTTGCTCGTGGAAAAGCAAGGGAAGCAAGGCTTCGCTTCTGCATCCGGCTATCAGCTCCATGTGGCCTTGAATACGACACTCACAGAAGAGCTTGAGCAAGAAGGCTTGGTTCGTGAAGTCATCCGTGTTATTCAGGATGCACGCAAAAAGCTAGATCTGCCCATCGATAAACGTGTCCAGCTCACAATGGATGTGGACGATGAGCTACGAGCAGCATTGGAGCGTTTTGATCATGTTTTGCGTGAGAGTGTACTTGTTTCGGATGTGTCTTTTGCGAAAAAAGCAGACATGGAGACCGTTTCGTTCGGAGACAAAACATTTGGTTTGCACATCGGGTAACAAAGCGGTTGGATAAACAAACAGCTAGAGAACATGGTTGGTACACCGGTTCCCTAGCTGTTTTCTTCAGTCATGTAACATCTCTGGGTCAAACCAAACGTCTTCATAATCGTCCGCAGCTGACAATCTGAGCTTTTCAGAAGGAATGTTCAGACAAATGGAGAAAGGGGTAGAGGCACGAAGACGAACATTCACCAGGAAGCGAGGAAATGCAGATGGACCAAGTGAAATGGAACGTTGGGGTGATTGGCGCAGGCGTCATGGGCGAACGCATGATGAACGCGATCCGTACCCACGAAAAATTTCGAGTAGCCGCAGTGAGTGATGTATCTGCGGAAAGAGCACAGGAAGCCGCGCAAAAGTCCGGTGGTGTGCCTTGGTACACAGATTATAAGGAATTATTGAAAAAGGTAGAGCTGGACGTCATCTATTTGGCGGTACCTCCCAAATTCCATCACGCGATTGCATTGGATGTACTGGCGCATAAAAAGCATTTGCTCTGCGAAAAGCCGCTGGCTAATTCGTTGACAGAAGCGCAAGAAATGATGGAAGCAGCAAATAACGCAGGGGTTGTCCATGCGATGAACTTCCCACTCTACTATCAAGGTGTTTTTCCTGAGCTCTCCCGCAGACTCGAAGAAATCGGAGATATCCGACGCATCGATATCCTGACGCATTTTCACCAGTGGCCGCGTCCATGGCAGCAAACACCTTGGCTGGCTGGTCGTGAGCAAGGCGGTTTCATCCGTGAAGTGCTCCCTCATTTCACTCACCTGACTTACGCGCTCTTCGGAGACCTGCATGTAGTACGCTCAGAGGTAGATTATCCAGCAGATCCTGCGCTATGCGAGACAGGTGTATCGGCTTTCCTTCGTCTGACAGATGGTACCCCGGTTACGATCAATGGCTTGGCGGGTATTGCGCATCAAGAGCATTTGGATTATCGCGTGTATGGGTCAAAAGGGACGCTGAGTGTCGTGAACTGGAGCAATCTGTTTGTGGGTGGATACGGCGAAGCGCTCGTTCCGGCTGAAATTCCACAGCAAGACCGTCTCTCCCTGTTGTTGGATGAGCTGTCCATTGCCATTAACGGTGGGGACGCTAGACTGGTTACGTTTGAGACAGGCGTAAAAGTACAGCAAGTGCTGGAAGCATTGCTCGGACATGAAAAAGTACACTACATCAAATAGAAATTAGCAGGAAAATTCCACGAAAAAAGAGCAGGTAGGCAGGGGTATTATATCCCACGCGACTGCTCTTTTCTTTTTGCTATGGCTTGTATGTCTGTAAAAGCTGCTCAATATGCTTGATGGCAAAATGAACATGCTTGTTATCGCGGGTGAGTCTGCTTGCCATTATGGCTCCTTCAATGGAAGAGAAGATAACCGAAGCGACTGCTTCTGTGTCTATTTCGGAATGAAATTCTCCCTGGGCGATTCCTTCCTCCAGCAATCCCTGCATAAACGAAATGGTCTCTTGGTAAGCGGCGACGGCATAATCGCGAAGAACAGGGAACGAATGGTCGCTTTCGACGGCTGTGTTGAGAAGCGGGCAGCCGCCTTGGAGCGGGGGATTGTTTACTGCATCAGAATATACCTTTGCCATGGCTACGAGTTTTGCAGTGGCTGTGTCCTGTTTTTCTAGCGCAGCCGCAAAATGTTCATTCAATATTTCACCAGCATATTTGAAGGCCTCGATTGCAATTTCATCTTTACTGGCAAAACCTCTGTAGAGGGCGCCTTTGGTAAGTCCCGTGGCATCCATGATGTCTTGCATGGAGGTTCCTGTATAACCGTTTTGATTAAACAGCTCTGCTGACTTCTGGATAATATGCAGCTTTGTTTTTTCGCCTTTTCGCATTGCGATAGTCCTTTCATTCGGCCAACACGGTCTATATTCGTCCAAGTTATTGTAACATTTCTCTCGTGTACGAAAGAAGGCATTCATGTAAAATCAAAAGAGACCGAACCGTCCGGTATCTAAAATCGAACAAAGGGTTGTGTGACAAGATGAACCGTATCAAACCGTATTCGATTGTCATTTTCGTCGCTTGTATAGCGATCACGTATGCGCTCGTGCAAAACTTTATCATCGATCCAGAAGCGAAAGGCTTTCTCAGTCACAAATCTGATTACAACAAAGAGCGAATGAACACATCGATCTGGCTTACGGTCATGTATGTCCATTTGTTTTTCGCCCTGATTGCCCTGGTTTGTGGGGTGGCTAACTTTTCGGACAAGCTGCTCGCAGAGAACCGCAAGCTACATAAAGTAACAGGCTATGTTTATCTTTTTAGTGTGCTGGTTGTAGTAGTTACATCCGGTTATATGGCCCCTTATGTAACGGGCGGAAAAGTGGCGAGTTGGCCCTTCCATTTATTGAACATCATCTGGCCGGCCATCACTATTACGGCGCTCGTCAAAATTAAAAAGCGCCAAGTCATGAAGCATAAGGAATGGATGGTCCGGAGTTTCGTCTTCTTGTTCACCAACATGCTGATTCATCTCGTGAAGCTGCTCGCAGAGAAGGTAGTAGGATTGCCGTATGAGCTCAGCTACACAATCGGTGTATATGTCGCCCTGATTGGACTTGTCGTGACAGCGGAGATGATCATTCGTACGAAATTGCGCGCACCGAAAAAAGCATGAGAGCGACTCAGCTTTTTCAATTGTTACTTTTCTTCGACGCTCTCGCTTCCTTGTTTCGGGGGAAATAGTCTCTGTAACCCTCGTTTTTGGTAATATTCATTTTGCAGAAGAGTCGGTTCAACTGCGTAGGCTAGCTCGGGGCTTTCCGGTGCAACGGATTCCAATGTGATGCGGATGCTTTTAATGGGGGGCTTGATTACAGTTTTGGTTTTGGGGGATTTTTTTTGATTCCTCATTTTGTTTTTACTTTTGCTTACTGGTTGGGGGTTCTCTACAGGTTCGGCGATGTTTTGTACTTCCTCCACCACTTCCATATTTCCTTGGAAGAACAAATGGTGTGCTGTTTCGTTTATCGCATCTGTATCACCGTCTTGTAAATCTCGTAATGAGAGATTCGATCTTTCAATGAGAAGGTTGATCTCGGGCTCTAGGAGAGCTTGGGTAATTTTTTCATGTGGATTGTCTTTCCAAAATGTATTGATCGCCTGCACATCGCCCGCGAAGTATTCCAGCTTATGCCGAGCGTAAATGTGCTTCCAGCATTTTTCGGAAATGACTACTTTCACTTTGATTTTTTCATCAAATTTGGTGAGCTGGTAATCCCAAGTAAAGGTCGCTTCCTTGAAAGAATCTGGTAGGTCTTGTGCGTCTTGCGAGTTTTGTTTCGCTGTTTTGTCTTTTCCATACCCTAATAAATCCTGCTCTGAGCCCAAATCCTCTAACTTGCTTGCTCCTGTTTTTAGCCATTCTGCAGGGACACGCTTCACATTTTTCGTTTCAGATTTGTACCAGATGGTTTCATCATAGCCTGGTTCTTTCGTAAACTCCTGACGCACTTTCTCCAAGCATGTCTTTATGTCATTCATTGTTTTGGAAAGCTCTTCATCCATCTCTTCGGCCAGATCATTATTTTTCTTTGTGTTTGGAAACAGCGCGGTCAAATGGTAGAGCCTACGTATTAACGAATCGATTTTTCTTAATTGTTCAGAGACTGCCTTTTCTCTGGCGATGATTGTCGACTCCTCAGCCATGCTTACCATCTCAATTTGAGGATCGAATTTTGAACCGGGATTCCCAGTCGTTTCGTTAAATCCAGGCACCAAGTTCTTATAGAAATTTACCAATTGAATCCTCGTGCATTTTTCATCGTTATCGGACACTTCTTTCACTTCGTTTATAAGTTGAGCGTAGGATTGCTTGGCTGCCTTAAATGTTTCATTCGGCAATTGCTGGATATCCGCTAATAACTCGCTCAAGGTGATAAGCGAATGCTGTGAGATGGTATGATCCATTTGCATCTCATCATTTTGAAAAGCTTCGCTTCTAGCCTTTTCTGCGGTTGTTCGACGAGCCTTATTATAGTCATCTTCGTCTTTAAAGCGTTGAATTGGCTGTTTGTTAGGCACGATCCCCTGCCTCTGGGATTTCATTAATTGAATCAGTGCACGATTTCCAATCGACTTCTGCAGCTGGATAAGGTGTGACGGGCTATCTTGCTTGAGGGATGCAGAAGGCGGGGGCATCGTTTTGTAGACGGGCTGCTGCAGATTAGGTGTTTTGGCTACGTGTTCGAATAGATGAGACGACATGGGAAATCACCTCCAGGGGATCTGAATGAATAGAATGTGGTGGCTAACCTACTGCTGTAAGGCTTTGCTCTGCATCAAAAAGTCGATAAACGTACGCATAATCCCGTGAACAGGTGTATCCTTGAGGTATATTAGCTCGAAGTTCCGGTTGATTTGCGGCAGATTCAGGACGTCTACTTCCTGCAGCTCGCCTTCGCTCAAGTCTTTGGAGATGGCAAAGCGAGGCAAAAAGGCGATGCCCAGCCGTTGTTTAACCATCCGCTTCACGACCTCGATGTTGTCAGCCTCCATGACGACATTGTTTTGTAGCTGAAAATGGCTGAACGCATTGTTGATCAGCTTCCAGTCAAGCGAGCCCCGATTGAACAAGATCAGTCGTTCACGTGCGACTTCTTCAATGGAGACCTGATGGCGGAATCCAAACGGATGATCGGGATAAATCGCTAAGACCATGTCATCCGGCATCAGTTGAATCCGGTTAATCTGTGGATGGGTAACGGCACGAGCAATTCCGAATGACACCTCGTGGTTCAGAACCATATCGAGCACCTGATGGGAATGTCCGGTGAGGATCGTCAGCTTGATTTTAGGGTACAGCTGTTGGAATTGCTGGACGAGGTCAGGCAAAATGTAAAAGGCGGAGACAAAAACGGTGGAGATGGTCAATTCTCCCTCTACATCGCCTTGCGATCGCTGAATCGCTTGCTGTCCCTCTTGCAGCATGTGCATGATGTTTTTCGCATAGGGAAGGAACAGATCGCCTTCCTTTGTAAGAGAAATCGTATGACCCGTACGTTGAAAGAGCTTACAGCCCATAGTAGTTTCGAGTGCCTTGATCCGCATGCTGACCGTGGGCTGTGACAGATAGAGCAAATCAGCCGTTTTGCTGAAGCTCCCGGTCAGGGCGACAAAGATGAATGCTTCAATTTGCTCCATATTCATGAGTAGTGGCTCCATTATGTGAATTTTTAAATCGTGTAGAAAAGTTTACGTGCTTCACAGTGTAAAAGCGAACATGTTTAAACTTTCCGCAAAAACGCGGCTGCTCCTCCTCGGACATGCCTCGATCATGTTTTCTTAAGTGACTTATAGCAATAATTTATTGGATTCGCTCTCCAAAATACATTACCTTAAAATTAACAGAATAGGTAGTGTTCTCAAAGGAAATTAGCACAAGGGGTGGATAAAGATGACCAAGATGCCGATTATCGATTTGCACTGTGATGCACTTCTGAAAATTTGGGAAAAAAATGGGGCTCTGTCCTTTGCGGATGCGGACGAGCTGGACGTCAACAGAAAACGGCTACACGATGGCGGGGTAAAGCTGCAGTGCTATGCGATCTGGACATCACCTGAATTGTCCACGGAGCAACGTTTTCAAAAAGCTTTGGATCAAATTCATTACTTTTATTCAGAGGTTCTCGGAAAGCATCCAGAAATGAAACAAATTCGTGATTGGAGCGATCTCGACCATTTGCAAGAGGGTGAGATCGGAGCATTGCTGACGTTGGAAGGTGTAGAGCCAATCGGCAACGATTTGAAGAAGCTACACATTTTGTATCAGTTAGGGGTTCGCTCTGTGGGCCTCACCTGGAACTTCGCGAATCTCGCTGCGGATGGTGCGCTGGAACCGAGGAATGCCGGACTGACGACCTTTGGCAAGGAAATCATTCAGTTCCACAATGAGCATAAGATGTTGACGGACGTCTCACATCTAGGGGAGGGCAGCTTCTGGGATACGATTGAGCTGGCTACATACCCGATCGCGAGTCATTCAAATGCACGAGCGATCTGCGACCATCCACGTAATCTGACGGATGAACAGGCAAAAGCGTTATTTGCCAAAGGCGCGAATGTACACGTCGTCTACTGCACTCAGTTTATCAATGAAACGACACCAACCACGATAGATGATCTGATCAAGCATATCGATCATTTTTGTTCACTCGGTGGCGTGCGTCATATCGGGCTCGGCTCTGACTTCGACGGAATTACCGCAAAGGTCGTGGGCTTGGAGCATGCGGGTCAGAGCCAAAACCTGATCAACGAGCTACTCAAGCATTATAAGGAAGAAGAAGTGCGCGGGTTTGCCTATGAGAACTTTCTGCGTAATCGTCCCATGTAACGATCGGCACAGCCTTACGAAAGGAATGGAATGCATGACGAAAAAAATTCGGCAGCTCGGTGCGACAATCGGTAGGCTTCCGGTCGGTGAGAAAAATGACATTACGGATGTAGCTGGAGTCCGAGTGGGACATGTGACGATCCAGCATGAGCTGGACAACGACGACTATGCCTGCACAGGAGTGACAGCTATTTTGCCCCATAGCGGTAGCTTGTTTCGTGAAAAGGTAACCGCAGCCAGCTATGTGATCAATGGATTCGGCAAAACGACGGGACTCGTGCAAGTAAATGAGCTGGGGGTATTGGAATCGCCGCTCATGCTCACGAATACGTTTTCCGTTCCCGCGGTTACACAAGGAACTCTGCTATACATGCTGGATACGAACGAAGAGATCGGGGACACGACCGGGACGATCAACATTGTCGTGGGCGAATGCAACGATGGTCATCTCAATTCCATCCGCCGCTGTGTCGTGCGCCCGGAAGATGCTAGAGAAGCGATTCTGAACGCAACGGACCAAGGCGTAGAAGAAGGAGCTGTCGGGGCAGGGACGGGGATGATTGCCTTTGGTTATAAAGGTGGTATCGGCTCGTCTTCTCGTATCGTTGTGGCTGAGGAGCAGGCCTATACATTGGGGGCTTTGGTACTCAGCAACTTTGGCAACAAGAATGATTTCTTGGGAGCAAATCTGTTCACAAGCTGTAAAAGCAATGAAAACGCAGTAGAGAAGTCCGAGGATGGCTCCATCATCATCGTACTGGCGACAGATGCGCCGCTCAGTGATCGACAACTGCTTCGGGTAGCAAAGCGTGCAGGAATCGGCTTGGGACGAACGGGGAGCCATTTTGGGCACGGGAGCGGCGACATCGTCATCGCTTTTTCCACAGCGCAAAAAATCCCACATCAGACAACAGCCGTTACGGAAACGCGCGTGCAATTACGCGAGGATCACCCGATTATGAACGAACTGTTTGCTGCTGCGGCAGAAGCGACAGAGGAAGCCATCTACCATTCTCTTTCGCAAGCAGTCACGACTACGGGACGAAAAGGACGCATCGTTCATGCGTATCCGAGTCAGGACAGAGGAGAGTAGTAACATAACCCTACAACTGGTGACATACCTTGAGTGTAAAGAGGTGCATGGTCTGAAACAGGAGGTAGGGTTATGTACATTGAAGTCGAAAAGGGTGTCACGGTTTTCGTTGAAGACCTCAATCCTGGCCCGAATAGCAAAACGATTTTTTTCGTTCACGGCTGGCCGCTCAACCATAACATGTATTCCTACCAATTCAACGTACTTCCCCAGCACGGGTTCCGCTGTGTTGCTATGGACATACGCGGCAACGGTCAATCGGACAAACCGTGGAGCGGCTATACGTATGATCGCTTAGCAGATGACATCTATGTCGTTTTGGAGGCATTAAAGATAAGGGATGCCGTCTTGCTAGGTTTTTCAGTGGGTGGAGCCATTTCGATTCGGTATATGTCTCGTTATGAGGGGCGCCATATTTCCAAGCTAGCGTTAGTGGATGCGGTTTCTCCTTCCTTTGTGAAAATGCCGGGTTCTCCATACGGCGTCTCGAAGGAGCAAGCGGATGGGCTGATCAGTCAGATGTACGCCAATTTACCTGAGTTATTAAACACGGTTTCTTTGCAGTTTTTTAATCGCAATTTAGGGACTGCTACGCTCCAGTGGTTTGTCAAAATGGGGCTGGACTCCGCTTCTTATGCGCTCATCAAAATCATGCAAGCAGCATCGAGAGAGAATGTAATCAATGACTTGAGTCAAATCCGTGTGCCAACCGGAATCTTTCATGGGATTCACGATCAGTTGATTCCATTTAAAAGTGCTGAGCTCACTCAGCAGCAAATCAAAGGGTCGAAGCTGTTTCCGTTTGATAACAGTGGACACGGTTTGCCGATTTGTCAGGCGGATGATTTCAATAAGAAGCTGATGGAGTTTATTAACGCTTGATATGGAGAGGTTTAGAAAGCCGATATTTCTGCCTTGGTGCAGGATATCGGCTATTTCTTTTCGAAAAGTAGCGATACGATTAGTAATAGTTTCGGAGGTAACTCGATGACCAAAATGAAGGTTGCACCTGTCAAGGTTCCCTGGATGATAAGTTCTTCACATGATTTTGCGAGTTTTACTGGTTATGAGGAGCGGGAAGTAAGCGTGGAAATGATGTGTGGATTTAATAAAAAGCGCTACGAAGAGGTCATGACTAAGCTACAAGACCAATATGGGGATGACATCCCAGACGACGAATACAATAAAGCGGGTAATGCTATCATTAAAATTACTTTCCAGCCGATTTGTCTTTTTACGATGTACGGTAAAATGGAGGGCTACGAGCGATATGATTTCAGCATGCTCGATCCGTACTATGATGGGAGACTGTCTTTGGGTGACGAATGGGACAAAACTGATATTTGCCCAAATCCAGGATTTTACGAAGTTGTTGAGTCAACAGTAAAAGAAGCTTTTGGCTTTACATCCTCCCGAGTAAAGCATTGGGTATTATGCGCGCATGATTCATGTATCGATGTCCTGGCCTATTCATTTGAATGGGAGGAGGTAGAATGGGGGAAAGCAAAATAACGGTCGCTCTCAGCTAGAAATACCGAGAGAAAATCAAAAGGCATTGCCCATTCTTGCAAACAAGAGGGCGATGCCTTTGTTTTTTGTCTTACTTTGAACAATTTGTTCAACGTGAGCTAGACAATTTGTTCAATTCGTTCAAAGGCAATCAACAAATGTACGCGTAGAAAAAGTACGGATAGAGTCCGGATTACGTTCATTTTCAGTTGAAAAATATATTTGGCATGAAAATTGCTAATAGAATAATCCTCGGAGAAGAGAAGCTAATACTTTACTCTCGACGCACAACACTCGATTGGATTTTTCTTCATTTCCTACAGCAAGGTGTTATATTCATGTCTCTTTACGAAATCATAAATGAATCTGGTAGGTTAATCCTCGAAAAATGATCGAGTGGTGCGAAGAAATCACCGGAGGGATATTTTATGCAAATGAAAGCTGCTGTTACTCACTCAAAAGGTGAAGAATTTCGTATTGAAACGATTCAACTCGATGAACCTAAGAGCGGAGAAGTTCTGATTCGCGTCGTAGCTTCTGGAATTTGCCACACAGATATGATTGCGCGTGATCAAGAATATCCTGTTCCGCTTCCTGCCGTTCTGGGCCATGAAGGTGCGGGAGTAGTTGAAAAGGTAGGCGAGGGTGTTACTTATGTACAGCCAGGCGATCATGTGGTGCTCGGTTTTGCCCATTGCGGAAAATGCCACTATTGCTTGAGTGGACGCCCGTATGTATGTGAAAGATTTTTCGAGCTGAATTTCCTTGGCAATATGGAAGATGGGACCAAAAGACATCACTGCGAAGAGAAAGGGTTGTCCAACTTTTTCGGTCAGTCCTCCTTCGGAACGTACACGATTGTAAACGAGCGCAATCTGGTGAAAGTAGATAAAGATGTAGATTTGGCTCTTTTGGGACCACTTGGCTGCGGTATTCAAACAGGTAGTGGTACGGTCATAAACAGGCTGAAGCCAGAGGCAGGATCAAGCATTGCCGTGTTTGGTGCAGGAGCGGTTGGTCTTAGCGCGATCATGGCTGCGAATGCAATCGGCTGCGGCACGATCATTGCGGTCGATGTGCATGCTAACCGTCTTGAGCTGGCAAAAGAACTGGGTGCGACCCATGTCATTAATGCGCGAAACGTTGATCCGGTAGAAGAGATCAAGAAAATTACCAATGGCGGCGTAAACTATGCAGCTGAAACTGCTGGTCGACCAGGCGTATTACGTCAAGCTGTCGATGCACTCACATTCTGCGGAGTCGTAGCGCAAATCGGGGCACCGCCACTCGGAACCGATGAGAAAATCGATACGAACGACTTGCTCCTGCTCAACAAAACTATTACTGGCGTAGTAGAAGGAGCTTGCGTACCGCGCATCTTCATTCCGCAGTTGATCAATTTGTACAAGCAAGGGAAATTCCCGATGGACAAGCTGGTAAAATTCTATCGTTTCGATGAAATCAACCAAGCGGTAGCCGATTCTCATAGCGGTAAAACAATCAAAGCAATCATCAAGATGGACTAAGCTAGGAGGACACTTCATATGAGCAACATTTTCAACGAGTACACAAAACAATTCATTGATGGCGAATGGCGAGAAGGCAAGAGCCAGAATAACTATACCAACCGCAACCCATACGATCAATCGGAGCTGGTGAGCATCAAGCTGGCTACGGTTGAAGATGTAGAGCAGGCGTACCAATCTGCAAAAGCAGCACAAAAAGAGTGGGCAAAAACGAATGCGTACGTGCGCTCTGGCATCATTCATAAAATGGCAGATGTAGTAGAAAAAAATCGTGAGCTGCTCGTGAATATTTTGGTATCCGAGACAGGCAGCACATTTGCAAAAGCGAATGCGGAAGTTGATTTTGTAGTCGGCGATATCAAGGAATACGCGTCCTTGCCATTACGGATGAAAGGGGAAATCCTGCCTTCCTTCATTCCGGGCAAAGAAAACCGCGTCTACTATCTGCCAGTCGGGGTCGTAGGTGTAATCAGCCCGTTTAACTTCCCGCTGTACTTGTCTATCCGAGCCATCATCCCTGCTTTGGCTACTGGTAACGGTGTGGTGGTCAAGCCAGATCTGCAAACGTACATCTCCGGTGGATTGGTCATCGCGAAGCTGCTCGAAGAAGTAGGACTGCCAAAAGGCTTGTTTAACGTAGTCGTTGCAGATATTGCGGAAATCGGCGATGCCATGATCGAAAATCCGATTCCAAAAGTCATTTCCTTCACAGGCTCTTCCGCTGCTGGTCGGCGAATCGGCGAAATCTGCGGCAGAAACTTGAAGAAAGCTTCTTTGGAATTAGGCGGCAACAACGTGATGATCGTCCTGGAAGATGCAGATGTCGAGCAAGCAGCAAGTGCGGCTGTCTTCGGGAAATTCCTCCACCAAGGACAAGTTTGCATGGCGTTGAACCGTATTATCGTTCATCGCAAAATCTATAATCAATTTGTTGACGCTTTCGCGAAAAAAGCTTCCGTCATCCAAGCGGGCAATCCAGCAGACCCGAATACCTTTGTCGGTCCGCTTATTAACGAAAGACAAGTGGATAAAATTCAAGGCTTAGTCGATCAAGCAATCGCGGAAGGTGCGCGTGTCATCAAACGCGGTGAAGTAAAAGGCACATTGATGGAGCCGGTGATTCTGGCAGATGTCACGAATGATATGGCGACAGCTAAGAATGAAGTTTTCGGTCCTGTTGCCAATATTTTGCCAGTGGACAGCGAAGAGGAAGCAATCCGCATCGCAAACGAAACAGATTTTGGCTTGAGCGGATCTTTGTTTACACGCGATTTGGAGCATGGCGTAGAAGTCGCTCTGCAAATCGAAACAGGTATGATGCATATCAACGATCAAAGCATCAACACCGAGCCGAACGTACCATTTGGTGGAGAAAAATCATCCGGCTTGGGACGCCATGGCAGCGACTGGTCTCTGCATGAGTTTACGTCTCCACGCTGGGTATCCGTTCAGAAGGAAACTCGTCCGTTTCCGTTTTAATTACGAAATGTCAAATCCCCTCGGTTCAAAAGACCGAAGGGATTTGTTTTGTTTTTTGTAGCTGTAGCGGGGGAAGAAGCGCATTTCCAGTCTACGCTTCGGCCTACGCCCCGCAATGGGAAAAAGGAAACCTGCCTTTAGCGTCCACCTCTGAGACGCTTCGTAGATGCGCGACTTTGGACGCGGGTTTCTTTTTTTCCATGGAGCTGGGCAGGGATGACCCCGTAGCAGGTATCCCAAGAACTTGAGCGTTTTCTTCTTTTTTCTCCCCACCACTACAGCCCGACATAGAGGTATAATAAAAGAAGGAGAGATAACTAGATGGGAGGGTAGGCTATGTACAAAAATCGGATAAAGGCCAGAGATACGTTTCTCTCTGCCGGACAAGTGAAGGCTGATGTTCCCGTCAGTATTTCAGAGTCGTGGAGCAGGAGCCTGTCCTATAAAATCGATCCGAATTTGCGAAAAACGCCTGAAGTACTCAACCAAATGGATGTCCACATGCTACAGGAATCCAGCTTGTTATACCATGCATATCAATCGATTATTCCAAAGATCCAATCTTTCATTCATACAAAATACTCCATCATGCTAGCAGATCATAAAGCGAGATTACTACATGTCAATGCCGACCACCAATTGATGGAGTTGTTAACCAGCTTCAATGCAGTTCCAGGCGGAGTGTGGAGCGAGGAGCTATGCGGAACGACTGCGTTCGGCACCACCCTCGTGGCGGGGCAGCCAGTCGTCATCCATGATGCACAGCACTTTTGTGAGAGCTGGCAAAACATTTCCTGCGCGGGTGTGCCGATTTTTCATCCGATCACGAAACAGGTGATTGGCGTATTGGATTTGACGAGCTTTGCAGAAGACTTTCCTGCCCATGCTTTGGTTTTAACGCAAACGGTTGCGAAAAGCATGGAAATGGAGATTTTCAATCAGCTTCAAATTCATCGACTGTATCTCGAAAATACGTTTTTAGAAAAAGAGCTGTCCATGACCAATGATTTACTGGTGGCCATTGATTTGGAAGGGCAGATCGTACGGAGCAATGATCCGACTACGAGCGATCAGCAGGAGTGGTGCAACAGACTCGACTGGCAGCGCTTCTTCCAATCCTGTCAGGAGCAATCCGACCTTTCCGTGTTATCCACAATCGTTGCGGCTGAGCGGCCTTTGCCATTTTCTCCCGATCCTGCTACAGGGAGACTTCAGCTCGTGTACTACAAAAATCGGATGATCGGTGCGCTGGTTCAAATGCGCCGCCAACCTGCGCGTTCTGCGAAAATCGTTGAATTTGCCGACAATCCATCCCAAAACCGTGGACTGCCTATCAAGGGAACTGCGAAAGAAATGGTGGGAGAGTCACCTCAGTGGCTTGGGTTGCTGCAAAAATTGGACAAGGTAGCTGGGCGTGATATGTCTGTGCTCTTAATTGGGGAAAGCGGAACGGGGAAAGAAGTGCTATCCCAGTACATTCACGACCATAGCTTGCGTAGACATAAGCCTTTTGTTGCGGTAAACTGCGCCGCTTTTGCCCATGATCTGGTCGCGAGCGAATTGTTTGGCTATGCGCCGGGGACGTTTACGGGCGGCTTGAAGGAAGGGAAAGTGGGGCTGTTTGAAGTTGCGGACGGGGGCACCTTGTTCCTGGATGAAATCGCGGAGCTCCCATTACCCATTCAGGCGATGCTGCTGCGCGTATTGCAGGAGAAGCAAGTGACCCGCATTGGAGAATACAAAGCTCGTCCTTTAGACATTCGGATCGTCGCTGCCAGCAATAAGGATCTGAAAAGAATGGCTGACGCCGGACAATTCCGTTTGGATCTTTACTACCGGTTGAATTCGATAGAACTAAAAGTCCCTCCACTGCGCGAGCGAAAAGAAGACATCGACCCAATGGCCGAACACTTTTTGGGCGCACACAGGCACGGATCTTTTGCATACCGCTTGATGCCCGACACGATGGACGCACTGCGACTGTACGATTGGCCGGGAAATGTCCGAGAGCTGAAAAATGCGATCGAGCATGCCGTCGTCTTTGCGGAGGATGACCGAATCTTCCCATGGCATATACCGGATATGATCCAGGAGTCAACAGGGATAATCGAAGACAGTAGCCGACTTTTGCAGCCCACGCCGCTAGATGATGAACGTATGCAAATCGTGGAAGCATTGAACGATAGCCGCTACAACTACACAAAGGCAGCCAAGCTGCTGGGGATTTCCCGGGGCACGCTGTACAATAAAATGAAAAAATATGAGATCACGTAGAAAAGGAGTGTTCCTAAGGCATGTTGAATGGCTTTTGGAACACTCTTTTTGCTAGCTAGAATCTTATAACCAAAGGCAGGGGAATGGAATGGACCACGCAAGCGTTTCAGCTCTGGAAGCATTTGTGCAGCAGTTCATGGAAAAGGAAAAGGTGCCGGGGCTCTCCATTGGCATCTCCCTGGATGGTGAGACGATCTATCAAAAAGGTTTTGGTGTCACCGATCTGGGGACGAATCAGCCAGTAACACCTGATACTATTTTCGGCATTGCTTCGGTTACCAAATCGTTTACGGCTGCAACCATCATGCAGCTCGTGGCAGAAGGCAAGCTGACTGTTGACGGCTCGATTCGCAGCTATTTGCCTGATTTACAAGTAAAGGCGAACATACATACTGACAACATCACGATTCACCATTTGCTCTCTCACACTTCAGGTGTTCCACCGCTGCTGCGCCGTGAAGAATTGACGAGACTCCCCGAGCATATTGCCTATTTGAACGAAGTCCAATTTGCCCCCCTTGGTGCGCCGGGTGAGTATATCAGTTACAGTAACGACATGTTTCTCCTGCTGGGAGCAATTATCGAGCGTGTCACTGGGCAGCGCTACCGTACCTATGTAACAGAACGCCTGCTAGCGCCGCTCGAAATGAACCGCTCGACCTATAACCTGGAAGAAGTCGCTCGCTTTTCCGATGTTTCCGTCCCTTATGTCAAAGGAGAGGAGCAACAACTAAAAAAAGTGCCGTGGCCCACGCTCGGCAACTATGAAGTGGGGGGAGGCATCCGCTCCAATGTCGTTGATTTGCTGAAGTACGGTCAGCTCTATATCAATACCGGTCGCTATAAAGAGAAGCAAGTAGCAGATGGAGCCTCGCTTAGAGCCATGTGGCATCCGGTTCATCGACTGACAAAAGACGCCTGGTACGGATATGCGCTCAAAACAACGCCCAATTATGCAGGAATAACGCTAGTTGAGCATGGGGGCGGTCAGCCCGGGGTGTCGTCGAACTTCGGGTTTGTACCAGAAAAAGGTCTAGTTGTCACCGTTCTTTCTAACCTGGAAAACGTGCCGATCCGCAATGTATGGCTGGCTGCTGTGAATGCTGCCCTTGGTTTACCGCTTGCACATAAAGAAGACGAAGCCCCGCTTTATTCGCCAACGAGAGAAGAGCTAGAGAAGCTCGTCGGGACGTACACTTCAAGGGAAGGCGGAAGATTGCGACTCTTCCTTCGAGACGATGCTCCTGTTGCAGAGGTAGCTGGTATGGAGTACGAGTTACGGGCCAGCAGCCACGATACGCTGATCGATGTACAAAACGGTCAACCGCTGCGCTTCTTTTTCAAAAAACAGCAGCATGCATGGGCGGTCCTCATGGGGCTGAGGATGCTTTGTAGGAATGAAAACAAGTTCTAGACTGACCCAATAAATGAAGCAGCGGCGACCTAAGACATGGTAATAAAGTCTTGGACTCGCCGCTGTTATGTCTGTATCCTCAGTATGGTTGGTATTCCCCTGCCTAGACTAAAAATGATACGTCGAGATTAGAAAGGACAGAAAGCAAAGAACAAGCGCCGGTATTGCTTTCGGAAAAGGATCTCTAGCAATCACAAGTAGGATGAAGGCAGCTACCAACATGGTCACGCCTAAAAGTAATCCTGATAGTAATGCAGCGACCGAAAACCATATTCCAATAATCAAGCCAATGGAACTGATGATTTCAATAAAGCCAGTTAAGAAGTTAAAGAGGGGAGGGAGTCCAAATCGATCAAACTCATTCGCCATTTTACCGGAAATAATTTTTGTACCTGTAAACATAAAGAAGATCGCAACAATGACTTGCAAAACGATTAGGATCATGACGGCTTCCTCACTTTCGTTATTCCGTATTAAACTAAATGTATGCTATAGCATGTATTTGATGGAGAAAGTATCTGCATCTCCATTTATTCATCTTTTACTACTTGATATAGTTTGTCGAGCAATGCATGCAATTCCGCAATCTCTACATCGGTAAGGTTTTGCGTTACATGGTTATGCGCTTCGGTAACGACGGGTAGAAGCTTTGATTTTAGCTCCATCCCTTTGTCACTCAGCAACAAGTTATGAGAGCGTTTATCCGCGTCATTTAAAGTGCGAATGACGATTCCCTTTTTTTCAAGCGAGTAAATCATTCTGACGACTGTGGTTTGATCGCGGTCAATAGCATCCGAAAGATCCTTTTGTGTTATCGCCCTTTCCACATCCATTACACTCAGAATTCCCCATTGCTCTGGCGTGATCTCAAATTGTTTTAACCTCTTCTTAAAATAGTTCGTCATTTTCATATCTGTACGGTGAAGAAGAAATCCAGTCAGATTGAATAATTCCATAGAAAATCCAAACTCCTTCGTTTACATGCTGTAGCATATAAAATGCTAACTTATTTGATCCAGTTAGTCAAATAAATAGTGTCGGGAAAGCCTCACTGAAAAAAGAGTAAAGAAAACGAAAAAACTGGTAAAAATATTAAAACTCATAATTCAGAATATTTAGTACAATACGAACTGTCTTACAAAAAGATCATGAGGGGGTTCGTGTATGGGATTTCGTTCCTGGATTTCTGTGGCGCTCCAATTAACGATGGCGACAGCATTGCTTGTAGGCTGTAGTCAGCCAGCGGCCACTCCAGACTCAGCAGCGTCGTCAGGTGCGAATGGCGTCACGCTAAAAATGGTCGAGAGCATTACTAGCCCACAACGAACTGTGCTGTTAAAAGAAATGCTAGCCCAGTTTGAAGCGAAGAATCCGGGGATCAAAGTCGATCTGATTTCACCTCCATTTGAAGGAGCGGATCAGAAGATCACACAGATGCTGATGGCAAAAGAAGAGCTGGACGTACTAGAGGTTCGCGAATTCAATGCCAAGCAGTTTTCGATGAACGGCTTTATTGAAAATTTGAAGCCCTACACAGACAAATGGCAAAATTACGATCAGTTGACTGATGTAGCCAAACGTCGAGCCACTTGGGTGGACAAAACCCCTTATTACATTCCGAATGGACTGTACCAGCGCGTCTTGTATTATCGGACGGATTGGTTTAAGGAAGCAGGGATCGAGGTGCCGAAGACGTGGGATGAGCTCTTGGTCGCAGCTAAAAAGCTGACGGACCCAGCCAAAAATCGCTACGGGTACAGCTTCCGGGGAGGTGCGACTGGGTGGGATTACGCGTTGATCACCATGTGGGCCTATAACGGGACAGAGGTCGACCCTGACTCAGCCTTTTTCATGAAGGATGGACGCACGCTCTTCTCCACGCCGCAATCACTGGAAGCGATGCAATATTACAAACAGCTTTACAAGGAAGCCTCACCAAAAGATTCGGTGAGCTGGGGCTTTCAGGAGATGGTACAGGGCTTTGTAGCGGGTTCGACTGCCATGCTGATTCAAGACCCTGACGTCATCGATGGAGCCAAGGAGAAGATGCAGGAAGGGACGTGGGCGACCGCTCCGATTCCGATTGGTCCTTCAGGTGTCGCGCAACAAGTAGTCGGTGGACCAGGCTGGGGGATGGCTTCGTACTCGAAGCACAAGGAAGAGGCGTGGAAGCTGATTGAATTCCTCTCTGATCCTGAACAGAGCACTCATTTTGCGAAAAAGACTTCCACGATTCCCGTCGTGAAAAGCGCGGCAGAAGATGAGTTTTACAAGTCAGGTTACTTCCAGCCGTTTATTGAGATGAGCCAGCAGCCAACGAAGTTCCTCGATGTTTCACGTCCTGTGGATTACAAAGGCTGGGGAGCTTGGCAAAGCACGGCGGATAAAGATATTCAAAGCTTTTTGCTCGATCAGCTCACCGCAGAGGACCTATTGAAAAAATGGGATCAATACTGGATGAAAGAAAAAGCCGAGCGAAAGTAGACGTGGGGGGATGGTAGCTTGGACACACAAAAACCCATCGTCATGACGACGAAGCAGGTTGTGCCGGAAGGGAAGAAATCGTTCCAGATATCCAAAGAAGGTCGCTTTATATTTTTGTGCCTATTGCCCGCCCTTTTGTTTGTTTCGGTCTTTACGTATTATCCACTCGTGCGTGGAATCATCATGTCTTTTCAGAACTACACGCTCTTTGATTTGATGAATATTCAGTTCATCGGGCTGGACAACTTCGTGAACGTTCTGACAAGCCCAGACTTCCCGCGAGTTGCCATGAACAGCTTTTACTGGGTGTTTTTCTCGCTCGTTTTTCAATTGCTGTTTGGCTTCATGCTGGCGCTCTTGATGCGCAAAAAATTTCGCGGGAGAGGGATTTACCAGGCATTTGTCTTTTTCCCGTGGGCGATGTCCGGCTTTCTGATTGGGTTGATTTGGCGGTGGATGTTCAATGCTCAGTTTGGCGTCATTAACGATTTGCTCTTGAAAACAGGTCTGATCGATGCGCCGATCTCCTTTTTGGCGGATGGCACTTGGGCGATGGCTGCTGTCATTATCGCGAATATTTGGTATGGCGTCGCGTTTTTTGCCATCATGATTCTGGCTGCGTTGCAATCGATCCCAGAGGAGCTGTACGAAGCGGCGGCGATGGATGGAGCGGGACGGATTCAGCAGTTTTGGAGAGTGACTTTGCCGTATATCATGCCTACGATGCTGGTGACGATCCTGTTGCGGGTCATCTGGATTCTCAACTTCCCGGACATTATTTACGCGATGACAAATGGAGCTCCAGCAGGCTCCACGCATATATTCGCTACCTACATGATCGATAAAGTCATCTTTGGACAAGACTACGGGCAAGCCTCGGCAGTGGGTGTCATCATCGTGCTGATTTTGATGTTATTCACGATCTTTTACGTGAAAGCGACCAAAGTAGAGAAGGGAGGGGACTTCTGATGCACCGTGAACATCTAGGGTGGAGGACTGGCAGAGCGATTGTATTGACCTTGTTTCTTGCATTCGCGATTTTCCCGCTGTATTGGATTATTATTACGTCGCTCAAAGGTCAAAAGGATATCTTTTCGCTCCCGATTCAATATTGGCCGGAACAGGTGACACTGATCAACTACTTGGAGATCTTTCAGATTTCCCACTTTCAGGTATATATCTGGAACAGCTTTCTCGTTTCCTTGGTCGCTTCGGCTATGGTCGTGTTCATCTCGATGCTCGGCGGTTACGTGTTGGCCCGCTTTTCGTTTAAAGGGAAGCGGCAGGTGATGTTCGGATTTCTCGTCACCCAAATGATCCCGATGTTCATTGGCATGGCGCCGTTGTACATGATGATGTCCAAGATGCACATCTTAAACAGCCTGTTTTCGTTGATGCTCATCTACACGGTCATGCTGATTCCATTTTGTACAATCATCATGTCTGGCTTTTTCCAACGGATACCCAACGCCTTGGAGGAAGCAGCGATGATGGACGGCTGTTCCCGGTTGAGTGCCCTGTTTCGCGTCATCGTGCCGATCATGCTCCCCGGAATTGCGGCCACGTTTATTTTCGCCTTTGTGCAATGCTGGAACGAGCTGATTATGGCAGTTCTGTTCATTGATGAAGAGTCGGTCAAAACGATTCCCGTCGCGATGAATGCCTTCATCAAAAAGTATGACATCGAGTGGGGAGCGATGTCGGCAGCTACGGTGCTGTCAGTCATCCCGACGATGCTGCTGTTTGCCTTTTGCCAAAAGTACTTGGTGGAAGGGCTCACGCAGGGTGCCGTAAAAGGCTAGAAGTAGTCCCGCATGCCGGCTTGGTACGCTGTCTCATCGTCGTTTTCCAAACCGAATAGTGCTTCCTCCAAGGCAAATGTACTGCGGTAAAATCTCATCCTTGTCATCACCTGCTCAAGCTGGGGGTACACCGGAGTGAAATACTGCAAAAACGGTTCCCCGTAGCTTGCGCAGAGTCCTGCGAGGTCGTATGCTGGATCGCCAACACCCGAACCGCCAAAGTCGATGATGCCTGTGATGCGTTGTTTTGCCGGGGAGTACAAGATATTCCCTGTGCCGAAATCTCCGTGAGTCAAGCAAGGCTGAAAATCAAAGTGAGCGGGGTCAGTCAGGTATGCTTCAAACCGCTCTGCTACATCCTTTTTCGCTTGCTCACGCATGGCTGGGAACAATTGCGATACAATCTGTTCATACAGCTCAGTCAACTGCTTGGCCATGTCAAAATCGCCAGGGATAAGCTCTGGGAGCAAGGAGGAGACGGGTAGCTGGTGTAGTTCATGAAGAAATTGTGCCAGCTGGGCAGCGACAGTCGGTATCGAATTTTGATGAGAGGCTGCTTGAAAAGCTTCTCGGGTAAAAGGTTCACCTTCCAGTAGCGGATATCCGGCAAACACCCTCCCAGGTAGTTCCTCGGCAAAGGACAAATAGATTGGAGCCGGAATCGGCAGGGAGAGATATGGTTTTACCGTACGTAAAATGTTCGTTTCGACCTTCAGTTGCTCGATTCCGGCGGTATATTTCGGGAAGCGAAACACGTGCGCGTCATTGACGATGAGCACATCATTGTTTTGGCCCATCTCGTTAAAGTAGGCGGAAGTGATGGTCCATTCTGGATACGTTGCTTGAATATGTTGGATATACGCTTGCGTTGTCATCATGATTCTCCTTCCAATACCCCGCATTTCGAAAAAAGAGCACTCTCCCCAAAGGAAAGTGCTCTTTCGTATTTACGATGCTGCCAGTTCAAATCTGACGAGCGTTTCTTTGGTGTCCGCGAGCTTTTCTAGTTCAACAATTCGCCAGTTATGGGAGATTGTCCTGCGCATCCACGCCAATGCATCGTCTGGTAAGCGAACGTGGTGCAGCGCTGTTTCCTCGACTTGATAATCGCTTTCCGCCTGGATGTTGTATCGTTTGTTCAGCAAAAATTTGATCCCGTTAAAAGTGGTGAACTTGATCTGGTAGCCTTCGCGAATCGCAGCTTCCAGCGTAGAGGGATCATTTTTGGACAGCTCAAAGAGATGGGTGTAATCGTACTTACCGCCCTCCACGTCCGAAAAAGGCGCAGAGTCACCTGTTCTCAGCTTGTGGATGATTTCTTCATCGACGAATCCATGGGCACGGGCTGCCTCTAACAGCATCGTTTCCCACTGGGATAGTTTTACGGTAGACATGGACTGTCCCTCCTCTTATCACGATGTAACGGTACAGACTCGCCCGCTTTCTTCTAGTATAAAGCAATGAAATTGTACTTCTCAACTACAATTCCGACTGTTTTACTGTGAAAAATGCGGCGAACTGCTTTGCTCAGGATGAAAACGAGGAGAGCTTCTTCTTTTCACGCGGCTCCTTGGAAGTTGTGGTCAAGGTCACGCCCGCGATGATGAGAATCGCACCGAAAAACTGTACGGCTGTTACAGGTTTTGCCAGCAATAATAAGCCAAAAAGCATGGCAATAAACGGTTCCAGATTGGCAAACATCGCGGCTTTGGCAGCGCCCACCTTCTGTAGTTGACTGTTCCAGATTAAGGTCACAATGCCGTGCATGACGACAGCGGTGACAAACAAGAGAAGCCAGGATGAGAGGCTGGTGCTTACCGTGGCCGTAGGGATGCTGATCAGGACAAAAGGCAGCATTGATCCGAAGCCGATCAAATTGGATATGAGTGTCGTCACAAGTGGAGGGAGTCGATGTCCCAACAACCTGACGAGTATGATCGAGGTAGCGAACGTCAGCATCGTCAATACAATCCAGAGGATACCGACATCAAAATGCAGATCTGCCCCTGTATAAATGACGAATAATACGCCTGATGTTCCGATCACCGAACCGATTGCCATGCGGCCAGTCAGCGATTCTTTCAAGAACAAGGCAGCCAAGAGAGCCGTTGTAATCGGCGTCAGCGCCAGAATCAGGGCAGAGGTGGTCGGATCAGCTGTAACGAGCCCTTTATAGAAGGACCACTGGTTGATGAATACGCCGACAACTCCCAGTACCGCGAGCAAGATCCAGTCCATACGCGAGAGCTTTGGCATTTTTAGACGACCTCTGGACCAGATGAGTAGAAACAACACGATAAACAAGAGACGCATAGCCGACAAAAAGAGCGGAGAAAACTCGGCGACGAGCATTTTCCCGAAGACGAAATTGCTGCCCCAAGCGGTTACGCAAAAAATAAGCAGCAAGTAGGAGCGTAGCATAGGATTCGTTCCTTCCTGTGGGTCAGCGAGTGTGATCCGGCGTTCGGATGTACCGTTTCCATAGCCAGGTCATGCACAAGTAGGCCGTTAAGACCAGAGCTGTACATAAGGAGGCAATCCAGATTGCCATCATCGGATCGACGTACATCCGGCTGCTATAGCCTGCGACGAATCCCAATACTGCGCTGATCAAAATGAAAGTAGGTGCCTTTCCCTTCGTCAACACGATGACGACGATAGGCAAAAATAGCGAGGCATAAATAATGCCAAAGAAGAACAGCAAATCCAGCAAGGTCGGCTGGAAGTAGATCGTCAAACCATACGAAAGCGCGCCGATGGTAATGGCAAGGATGTAGCCTAAACGGATTTTTTGCCGTTCAGAAGCGTCTGGGCGGAACAGCTGATAGACGTTGTTGACCATCAGACTGATCATGGAATGAAGACCTGCACCAAAAGCGGACATGATCGCACCAAAGGCACAGAGGACAAATAATACAAGCAATATCATCGTGTCAATCTTGCGTACGAGATCAAACAACAGCGAGTAAATATCATCAAAGCCGCCCGTAAAAAGAACGATGATGATCAGCGAGGAAAACGCCAGTGGTACGGTGGCAAAAATTAGTCCGGACACCAGAAAGGTAGGGACGATCTTTTTCTCTTCCATCATATAGAGCCGCTGCCACGATGCCTGATCGACAAACACTTGACCAAACCCAATCAACAGCCCGGTAATGATAAAAAAAAGACCCTCGTTGTTGTTGAGCACCAGAAGGTAAGGATGGTAAAGGCGCAGTCCGTTGTAGACGTGCTCGACACCTTTTCCGACGAAAAAGTAGACGGGAATCAGGATGATGGCCGCAAACGTAATAACAATTTGCACGATGGCAAAACGATGGATCGAGCGGATACCTCCGATGCCTGCAAACAGCACACAAAATCCAAAAAAACAGAGTAAGCCAAGAGGGATCGGTAAGCCAAACAAGATGTTCAGCAATACGCCCCCGGCCATTCCCTGGACGAACATCGCTTCAATCGTGGTAATCAACAGGATGATGATCATCAGCCAGTAACCAAACGGATGTAGCTTGTCCCGCATGTAATCCCCGATGGTCATCCCTTCTGATAACTCACGGCGGACTTTACGCCCAAGCAGTCCAAACATACTGAGGGCAAATGCTCCCATCAAAGCGAAGCCGATCCCGCCAAATATCCCGTATTTGACGAGTGCTTCCGGTGAACCGAAGATCGTGTTTCCGGTCACCCAGCGGGCGAGGATCGAGACGACCCCAAGCCCAATGCCGATCTTTGCTGCACCTACCACGTATTCGCGAAACGATAAGTAGGTCAAGATGCATTCCCCTTGTCCCGGTATTCTTTCGGGGTTTTCCCCACTACCTTGCGAAAAATGGTGCTGAAATAGTGTTGGCTGTTAAAGCCAGTCTGCTCGGCAACCGTGGATATGCTCCAATCAGGATGAGCGATCAGGAACTTCTTCGACATTTGAATGCGGTACTGCATTAAATACTCAGAGAACGAGACGCCTACTTCTTCATGAAAACGGCGGCTCAAATACGTCGGATTGATATGGACCTCTGCGGCCAGATCAGCCAAATTCAGCTTCTCCGCGAATTTTTGATGAATGATGTTCATCGCATCAGAAATAATTCGGGTATAAGCAGAGAGGGCAGGGCTCTTTTGATACTTTTTCAGAATGTCGACCAGCTCGCTCTCAATGACGGGCTTCGTGATGTAATCCACGACACCGAGGCGGATCGATTGCTTGGCATAATGAAAATCTTGATAAGCCGTTACAATGATGAGCTCGATGTCTTTGTGCTGGGCTCTCAGCTCTTCGCCAAGCACCAGCCCGGATTTCCCCGGAAGATTAATGTCCAGAAAGGCGAGATGAAGAGGAACCTTCTGGCTGATCGCCATGGCTTGACTACCATCTGCGGCCTTGTAGAATTTCCACAAGGGGAACATGGGCTGAATCAAATACTCGAGTTGGTCCAGCTCCAACGGTTCGTCATCCACGAGTAGTACGTTCATCTTCTCACCTCAGATCGATTTGTTCATACGTACAGGGCCACCTGACAGACACAAGAGTTCCTCCCTCAGATATCGGAACAAGCTCCAGATGTGCATGATCACCAAAACAAAGGTTGAGCCGCCTGCGGATGTTGTCCAACCCGTGACCGCTCTCCTCATGTGGCTGTTCAGTTTCGATCTCACTTTCATTCTGGAATGCTGTGAGTCCGGAAGAACCGTTGTCGATGACCGTAAGCAGGACATCGTCATCTTTTCGGCTTATGCGGATTTCTAAGGTAGCTTCGCCCATTTTTCGTTCCAATCCATGCTTAAATGCGTTTTCCACGAGCGTCTGCAAGACAAAGGGCGGAATGGATGCTTGCAAGAGATCCTCTGCACAATCTAGCTGAATACGGAGCCGATCGCCGAAACGCAGCTTTTGAATCTCCAAATATTGTTCCGTGTACGTAATTTCCCGCGCCAATGAAATCAACGGCTCTGTGGATTTGTATTTAAATTTGAGAAACTGGGAGAGGACTTCGAGCGCTCTCACCAGTTCCTTCGTTCGGTTCAATCGCGCCAGACTCAGAATGACATTTAGCGTATTAAACAAGAAGTGAGGCTGGATTTGTTGATTCAACTGATTGTAAAGCGCTTGCTGGAGCTCTTTTTCCAGCTCGATCTTTAGATTCTTGTTTTCTAACAGATCAATCCGCTTCTCGAAAATGAACAGAAACAATAAAGCAATAGCTCCTATGATAGGAGCCAAAATAAACAGCAGAATGAGCAATGTGAAACCTTCGAAGCTTATCATGAGATCCCTTCTGTATGGATAGATTTTGCAGTTACCATCATATCATGCTGCTTCGTGATCTCTTGCGTTTTTAGAAAATTTTAATCTCTCTATGACTAGACTTGGACGATGTGGCAAGCTACTTGATGTGTTTCGTGTAAAGTCGTGAGTCCGGGCATTTCTGTTTTGCAGCGATCAATCGCATACGGGCAACGCGTATGGAAGCGGCAGCCCTGCGGAGGATTGATGGGAGAAGGTACATCTCCGCGCAAAATGATTCGCTCCTGCTTTTTATTAACGTCCGGCACCGGGATCGCAGACAAGAGTGCCTGTGTGTAAGGATGCTGCGGGTTGTCGAACAGCGACTTTTTATCCGCGATCTCTACCACTTTACCGAGGTACATCACCATGACGCGATCCGAGATGTGACGAACGACGCCGAGGTCATGGGAGATAAACAAATACGTCAGCTTGAACTGTCTTTGCAACGATTTCAGGAGATTCAGCACTTGAGCCTGAATGGATACGTCGAGTGCCGATACGGCTTCGTCACAAATGATCAGCTTCGGTTGCATCGCGAGTGCACGGGCAATCCCGATCCGTTGGCGTTGTCCGCCGCTGAACTCATGCGGGAAACGGTCAATTTGATCCGGACGCAAGCCTACATAGCCGAGCAGCTCGATAATGCGCTCGCGGCGTTGATGCGCAGGTACGATATTTTGGATCGCCAACGCTTCCCCGAGAATAGCGGATACAGATTGGCGCGGGTTGAGCGAAGCAAATGGGTCCTGGAAAATGACTTGCAAATGCTTGCGCATGTCGCGCATTTGTTTCTTGGACATCGCCAGCAGATCTTGTCCCTCGAATAATACCGTTCCGCTCGTCGGTTCATCCAGACGGAGGATGGCACGACCGGTAGTGGATTTCCCACAACCGGATTCGCCTACAATACTCAGTGTTTCTCCTTCATGGATCGTGAAGCTGATGTCATCCACAGCTTTTACATGGTTGACGGTACGACCTAAAATGCCGCCTTTGATCGGGAAGTGCTGCTTGAGATTTTTAACTTCGAGCAGTGGTTTTTTCGTTGGATTCGCTTGTGTCGTCATCATGGTCATACCCCCACTTCCGTAGCAGTCTTGGTGCCGCCGTCCCACTCAGACGTATACATCCAGCAGCGTACTTTGCTTCCGTCTGCATACTCCAAGAGCTCAGGAAGCTTCGTATTGCACAGCTCTGTTGCATGCGGGCAACGTGGAGCAAATCGGCATCCAACTGGCATGTGGAACGGACTTGGAACGTTCCCTTTAATCGCTTGCAGCTCTTCCACGTCCTCATCCAGACGGGGGAGGGAGTTCATCAGCCCTACTGTATAGGGATGGCGTGGATTCGCGAACAGGTTTTGTGCAGTCGTGTACTCTACGACTTTTCCTGCGTACATGACCGCAACGCGATCGCATGTTTCAGCAACGACGCCAAGATCGTGGGTAATCATGATAATACTCATGCCCATTTCGACTTGCAGCTTTTTCATCAGCTCTAGAATCTGAGCCTGAATGGTAACGTCCAAAGCTGTCGTCGGTTCATCCGCGATCAAAATTTCCGGGCGGCAGGCGAGAGCCATCGCGATCATGACGCGTTGGCGCATACCACCAGACAATTCATGTGGCTCTTGAGTCGCGCGTTTTTCCGGGGAAGGAATACCGACCAAACGCAGCATGTCGACTGCTTTGTCCCACGCTTCTTTACGTCCCATGTTTTGGTGCAGACGCAATACCTCTGCGATTTGTTCCCCAACCGAATAAACCGGATTAAGCGAGGTCATTGGCTCTTGGAAAATCATCGAAATCTCGTTGCCGCGGATCGAGCGCATGTCTGACTCGGATTTCTTCGTCAGGTCTTGCCCTTTGAAAAGGATTTCTCCTCCTACAATTTTTCCCGGAGGGCTGGCAATCAAACGCAGGATCGAGAGGGAAGTGATACTTTTTCCACAGCCCGATTCTCCTACCAGACCTAGTGTCTCTCCTCTATTTAGAGAGAAATCAACGCCGTCCACTGCTTTACTGACGCCATCGTCTGTGAAAAAATGCGTTTGCAGATTGCGAACGTCCAGGATGATATCTTGTTGTTCCGGCATGGTGATCCCTCCTTAGTTCAGATCAATTCGTTTATTGAAGTAGCGATACAATACATCGACGAGCAGGTTCACGAACACGAATATAATGGAAGCGATCAGTACGCCGCCTTGTACGACAGGCAAATCACGCATGCGGATCGCATCGACGATCAGACGCCCCAAGCCGTTGATGGCAAATACAGATTCTACGAGAACCGTACCACCCAAAAGGAAACCGAACTGCAAGCCAACGACGGTAATAATCGGAATCAACGCATTTTTCAAAGCATGCTTGTAAATGATGACTGTTTCACGCAAGCCTTTTGCTTTCGCAGTGCGGATGTAGTCTTGACGTACGACGTCGAGCATACTGGAGCGAGTCATACGAGCAACGATGGCAGCCCCAGCGGTACCGAGTGTGATTGCTGGCAAAATCATGTGCTTCCATGTGCCCCAGCCTGCAACCGGAAAGATTTGCAGTTTGACTGAGAATGCGTACATCAAGCTCAAGCCGAGCCAAAAGCTAGGCAGGGATACACCGAGCAAGGCAATGACCATGATCGTGATATCAGCAGCAGAGTATTGCTTGGTAGCAGAAATGATACCTGCGATCATTCCGAGTACAACTGTTACAAAAATACTGGCAACGGCGAGCTCGATCGTAGCAGGCAAGCGCGCCATGATTTCATCCCATACAGGTAGATTGGAGCGAAGTGATGTACCTAGATCACCTTGGAACACGTTCATCACATATTGCGCGTATTGAACCATGATCGGTTGATCCAAGCCGAGCTGTGTACGCATATTCGCAATCGTTTCTTCAGAAGCGCCTTCACCAGCGAGCAATACCGCAGGGTCGCCAGGAACCATTTGCATGATCAAAAAGACGACCAGAATGACACCGAGCAGGACGGGAATCATCTGCAGCAGGCGACGGATAATGTAAACAAACATGTAGCATTCCCTCCTATGTTTTCATTCGTGGATCGAGAGCGTCCCTGAGGCCGTCCCCAAAGATGTTGAAGCCGAGAACAAGAGTAGCGATGGCAATACCAGGGAACATCGCCAGGTGTGGAGCGGTAAACAAGAAGTCGCGTCCGTTACTGAGCATGGCTCCCCATTCCGGCAGAGGAGGCTGTGCCCCCAAACCGAGGAACGAAAGGCCAGCGGCGGAAAGAATCGCGGTAGCTAGACGCATCGTTGCCTGTACAATAATAGGAGACAAAATGTTTGGAAAAATGTGTCTAAAGATAATCGTGAAGTCATTGGCACCGAGTGAGCGGATCGCATCAATGTACTCCAGCTTTTTCACAGTCAGGGTAGAACCGCGAACAATCCGTGCAAATACAGGGATTGAGAAAATACCAACGGCGATCATGACGTTAAAGAGACTCGGTCCTAAGGCACTCACGATTGCCAGAGATAGCAAGATTCCCGGGAATGCGAGAAGTACATCGATGATACGGGAGATCACCGTATCTACCCAACCTCCGTAGTAACCAGATAGCAATCCAAGAATAATTCCGAAAAATGCGCCAATAAATACAGCGACGAATCCGACGGACATCGAGAGCTGTGTTCCGTATAAAAGACGGCTCATTACATCCCGACCTTTGTCATCGGTACCCATCCAGTGTTCAGCAGATGGTGGCTTCAACTTGTTAACCAAGTCAATCTCATATGGATCGTAGGGAGCGATGAATGGTGCCAACAGGGCAATCGCGATGTAAAAAATCACGATACAGCCACCTACCATGGCAAGTTTGTTTTTTCGTAGTTTCCTGTAAAAAGTCCGCCATCTGCTAGGGCGTGCAGCCGCTGCTTTCGGCGGAAGAGCTTGATTGGTTGGTGCGATCTCAACCTTCATGGTGTAACCCCTCCTTTGCTTACGTCAAAGTTATCAGAAAAATGTACGAAGTAAAGGCAATTTGAACAAGTCGTAAAAATAGTGAAAATAGACGTAAAGATTGTGCAAATCAAGTCTTTCAGCTTCCTAGATAATGGGGGAGAAAGGAATGGAGAGAGACAAAGAGAGGGTGGATAATGGATGGGCGTTACCTATTGGTTGACCAATGTTCGTTTGGAGACGGGCTACCGTCGGGAAAACGGTGTCGTCACGGGGACAGAGGCATCCTTGTTTCACATTTTGGTAAAAGACGGAAAATTCGCGCGTATTGTACCAGCGACTGAGAAGCTTACAGACGGTATTTTGCAAAAGGATGCAAAAGGCTTATTGGCACTCCCATCTTTCGTAGAGAAGCATGTTCATTTGGACAAGACGCTTCAGGGAGAACCATGGCGGGCCGTCATTCCTGTGTCCAATATCATTGAACGCTGCGAAATTGAAAAGCGGACACTGCCAGGATTGCCGACAACTACACAAGAGCGTGCGGAGAATCTGTTGGAGATCCTCTTGTCCTATGGATCGACACACGTGCGTACACATGTGGACATTTACCCGGAAGTGGGAATCTCCAATTTGGAATCAGTAAAAGCAGCATTAGCAACCTACGCGGATCGAGTAACCCACGAGATCGTGGCGTTTCCGCAGCATGGCTTGTTGCGTACAGATGCAAAAGCACTCTTGCGTGAGGCATTGCGTCAAGGCGCGACTCATGTAGGTGGCGTAGACCCAGCTAATGTGGATGGCGATATAGAAGAATCCTTGCACCAAATGATGGAGCTGGCTGTAGAAGCAAACGCAGGTGTGGACTTGCATTTGCATGACCCAGGACATTTGGGAACCTACACAATGAAACGACTGGCTGCAATGACCGTAGACGCTGGCTGGCAAGGTCGCGTAGCTATCAGCCATGCGTTTGCGCTCGGAGACATCCCTGTGCCAGAAGCAGAGGAGATGGCGACGATCCTGCGGGAAGCAGGCATTACGATCATCACCAGCGTGCCATTTAGCCGCGTCATTCCACCAGTGCAGCTATTGCACCAAAATGGCGTAGACGTTGCGGTCGGCTGCGACAACATTTTTGACACATGGCAACCATATGGAAATGGCGATGTATTGGAGCGCCTCTGGCGACTGGCAGAACGCAATCGTTGGCTGGACGAGCTATCGCTGTCTCAATCGTTGCGTTTTATCACGGGTGGCAAAACGACGCTGGATGCCAACGGAACACAGCTGTGGCCTGCACAAGGTGAAGACGCTAGCCTGATCCTCGTGGATGCGACTTGCTCGGCAGAAGCGATCGCGCGCCGTGCAGATCGACACGCTGTATTCTTCAAAGGCAATCTCGCTTCTGGTCAAGTGGAAGAAGTGAACGTTTAAGAGGGGTGAAAAGCCGGTGAAATCTTCTCCTTATTGGATCGTCAACGCTCGATTGGAAGTCGGGTATGAGTGGGAAGAAGGCGTGATCAGTGGAACGCGGACAGAGCTGTGCGATTTGCTCATTGAGTATGGAAAAATCACACGCATTGTCCCTTCTAGTGAAATTTTGGAGGATGGGCTGCCTAAAAAGGACGCGAAGGGCTTACTGATCTTGCCGTCTATGGCCGAGAAGCACATTCATCTGGAAAAAACGTATTACGGCAGCCCATGGAAGGCAACAACTCCCGTAAAAAACTTGTTCGAACGCCACGCTGAGGACAGAGGGCTATTGCCGATGTATCTCAAGCAGGCTCAGACAGGAGCAGAAAATATTCTCTCGCTGCTGGTGGAAACAGGGGTTACGCATGTAAGAACGCATTGTCATGTAGACCCGCAGGTTGGTCTTGGGTTTTTGGAAGGAATGAAGAGTGCGTTTGAGACGTATGCAGACCGTGTCTCCCACGAAATCGTTGCTTTCCCGCATTATGGCATGCTACGTACACAAGCGCGCGACATGGTACGTGAGGCACTGCGTCAAGGCGCCACTCATGTAGGCGGCGTCGATCCAGGTGGAGTAGACGGCGACATCGAGCGTTCTCTGCAAACGATGCTAGAGCTGGCAGTCGAAGCAGATGCCGACATTGACATGCATTTGCATGATCCGGGGCATCTCGGCGTGTTTACGATGAAGCGCCTTGCTACTCTGACTGAAGAGGCAGGCTGGCAAGGACGTGTCACGATTAGTCACGCGATGGGATTAGGCGATGTTTCGCAGGAGGAAGCCAGAGAGATGGCGCAACGACTGGCCTCTCTTGGTATCTCCATTGCATCGACAGTGCCGATCAATCGCCCGACCATTCCGATTCCGTTGCTGCATCAAGAAGGCGTAGCGGTCATGCTTGGCAATGATAGCTTGACAGACAATTGGACACCCTTTGGCAGCGGAGACTTGTTGGAAAAAGCAGGACGACTGGCTGAACGCTTCCGCTTGACGGATGAAAGATCGTTAGGCGTAGCACTCGGCTTCGTGACAGAAGGGCGGATCACTCTCGATGAAACCGGGAATCGCCTGTGGCCATTGGCTGGAGATGAGGCGAGCCTGATGGCGGTCGAAGCGACGAGTTCAGCAGAAGCTGTTGCGAGACGTGCGAAGCGCAAGGTCGTTCTTTTCCAAGGCAACCGGGTAGCGGGTGAGTGGTAGTACTACTTTTAAATAGAAAGGATGTCATGGATAGATGTCTACAGCCTATTGGATTACCAACGTCCGCTTGGAGAGCGGATACCGCAAAGAAAATGACAAGGTGGTTGCTACAGATACTGAAGTGGCGCATCTATTAATAGAAGACGGACGAATTTCACAGATCGTGAGTGGAGCTGCTCCACAAACCGAGCTGCCAACGAAGGATGCCAGCGGTCTATTGGCACTGCCGTCATTTAGGGATATGCACATCCACATCGATAAAACGTACTATGGCGGCCCTTGGAAAGCCGTGACACCAGTGAAAAACATCTTGGGTCGACTGGAAGAAGAGAGCCAGCTCATGCCGAAGCTGTTGCCAACAGCACAAGAGCGCGCAGAAAAAATGCTGGAATTGCTGCTGTCCGCAGGCTCCACTCATATTCGTTCCCATTGTAATATCGATCCGTACATCGGACTTAAAAACCTGGAAGCGACTATGGCAGCACTGGAGACCTTTAGCGGCAGATTGCAGTGCGAGGTCGTTGCCTTCCCGCAGCAAGGTCTTCTGCGAAGCAACCAAGTGGAGAACATCCGCCAAGCCTTGAAAATGGGCGCGACTTACGTTGGTGGTGTAGACCCGGCGACAGTGGATCAAAACATCGAGAAATCGCTCGCTACCATTTTTGAGCTGGCAGTCGAAGCGAATGCACCAATCGACGTTCATTTGCATGACCCAGATCATCTCGGGGTGTTTACATTCAAGCGTTTGGCAAAAATGACCGAAGAAGCAGGGTGGCAAGGTCGCGTTACCATTAGCCATGCCAACTCTCTTGCTGACATCAGCTTGGAAGAAGCAGGTGACGTAGCTGAAATGCTCGCTGGCTTGGGCATTTCGATCACTTCCACTGTACCAGTGAACAGAGGAACAATTCCGATCCCATTGCTGCATGAGAAAGGCGTTTCGGTTTCTCTCGGAGACGACAGTATTACCGATCACTGGTCGCCATTTGGACAAGGCGACAGCTTGGAAAAAGCAGGTCGCTTGGCAGAGCGCTTCCGCATGCAGGATGAGCGTTCCCTGTCCCAAGCACTGGGCTTCATTACAGGCGGGAAAACGCCGCTGGATAAAGAGGGCAACCGCATGTGGCCGAATGTTGGCGAAGAGGCAGATATCGTGTTCGTTCATGCATCCTCGGCAGCAGAAGCAGTTGCACGCCGTGCGAAGCGTCAAGCAGTGATGTTCCGCGGGAATGTCGTTTCTGGGGCTTTGTAAAATCGAAAATGAAATAAGAAAAAGGCAGAACCACAGGGTTTTGCCTTTTTTCTTTTTGTAAGTGGCAATAGTGGCCAAAACGCGGTATTTATTTTCGTTTATATTAGTTTATTCCAATTTTACTAAACAATAGTTTTTGTTTGAGTTACTATTAACAAAACTTGCATTTTTCAGATATATTTTCGGGGGTGTCATTTTGTTGTTCATTGCAGAGACAAAAAATGTAGAACGCACGTTTGGTAGAGGGACAACTGCCGTCAGAGCTCTTGCGGGCGTAAAAATGCGCGTAGAATCAGGACGATTGCTCGTACTGAAAGGCAGATCAGGATCAGGAAAAACGACTCTATTAAACCTTTTGGGTGGTCTCGATCGTCCGACGGTAGGAAGCGTGTACTTTCAGGGACGAGAAATCGGCCAGCTATCGGATCATGAGCGAACGAGGATCAGGCGAAAGAATATGGGCTTTATTTTCCAGTCGTTTGGCTTGCTTCCGCTGATGTCAGCCGCTGAAAACGTCGAGTTTGGACTCCGGCTGTCAGGGGTACCTGCTGCCGAATGGAGGGAGCGTGTTCGCGAATCGCTCGATATCGTTGGGCTGTCCAAACGGGCGCATCATCGGCCGTTTGAAATGTCCGGTGGAGAACAGCAACGCTGTGCGATTGCCAGAGCAGTTGCGAACAGGCCGACACTACTATTGGCGGATGAGCCAACAGCTGAGCTGGATAGTAAAACGGGTCAGCAAATTAGCCGTTTGTTTCGCCAACTGGTCGATGAAGGTGCTATGAGCATTGTCATGACGACACATGATCCTGGTGTAATGGAGGTGGCGGACGATGTCTATGAATTGGAGGACGGTCGTATCAAGGAATAGCAAAATAAAATGGGCGTGCTTGAGCGTTTTCCTTTTGTTGACGGGCTGTTCCCTATTCCCTAAGGAAGAGGAGGTTCTGGCTCCGCCATTAGTGGAGCCGTCGCCTATCAAATACGAGGTGGCAGAAGTTTTACAAGGGACGATAGTAAAAAGTGTGAAAGGAAACGCCTCCTTCACGACCGTGAAAACGGCGGAGCTCTCTTTCCCAGAGCCGAAGGGACTGCGGCTGAAGATGTTCTCTGTCCAAGGCGGCGATCAGGTGAAAAAAGGACAGGTACTTGCTGAACTGGATGCGGCTGAAATGGAGAGGGAGATCGAATCGGCCCGGTATGAAGTGGAGAAGGCAAAGCTGGAGCTGCTTGAAGCTCAGCAGGATAATCACTACGAAGTCGAATCCGCCAAGCTGGACGTTTTGAAGGCAGAGATGTACGCCAAGGTAAACGAGACCAAGCTAGCCAAGATCGAATTGGAAAAGACTCAGCTAGACTTGGCGAAATTGCAGGATCCCAAGAAGCGGCAGTACGTGGTGGAGCGTGCCAGGCTAAACGTGAAGCAAAAAGAGATGGACCTGAAGAACCTGCAACAGCGTTGGAACGAGACCAAGCTGATCTCGCCCTTTGATGGCATCGTGCTTTTTACAAGCAACGAGCAGGTGGGAGATGAGGTGGAAGCGCATCAAAAGTTGGTAACGATAGGCGACCCGAACAAGCTGTTCGTGGTGTATACCGCTCACGAGAAAGAGGCGCTGCAAGATGTTAGGGAAGGGATGAAAGTAATTCTCTCGGGAAAAGACGGCGAAAAAGGCGAGGGGACAGTTGTTCAGACGCCCCTGCATGTCCCTTCCAATTTACCAGAGGATTTGACGAAGCTGTATCAGAGAAGTCTACTCATTACACCGAAAATCGCTCCCAAGGGCTTGGAGATCGGGACAGGAGTCAGTATTGAAGTGATTGTGGACAAGCAGGATCAGACGCTTTTTATACCGAGAAAAGCACTTCATGAATTATCAGGTAGGAAGTACGTTCGGGTGCTCAACGGGAATAGCAAGAAGGAAGTGGACGTAGAGACCGGTATCATGACCCAGACGGAGGTTGAGATTCGCAAAGGTCTTTCGGCAGGCCAACTGGTTATTTTGGAATAGGGGGACAATTTCGTGGCGATGCTGCAAATGATCTTGCGGAAAATGATGAATAACCGCTGGCTGGTCGGCAGTCTGTTGATCGGGCTGATCGTCGCTGTCGGATTGGTATCGAGTATACCCGCATTCACGTCAGGGGTACTCCAACGCATGTTGACCAAGGATATGGAGGAATACCAGAAGAATGTGAAGCGTTTCCCCGGTGGCTTGCTAATCGCGGTCAATCAAAACAAACTGGGAAAGAATGGGGCGGTTCTTGTAGACGAAATGACCGCTCATTTGCAAAACGAAGTAATCGCTAAACTGGATGTCCCGGTGTATGCAGAAGTGACAGTTTTGCGGACCATTCCGTTTAATGCCATTCAGGAAAACATACAATCGAAGAGCCCGCTCAGTTCCGACAGTTCGCGGATCTATTCGCTGAGCGGACTTGCGCAGCATATGACGCTTGTTGACGGTCGCCTGCCTGCTGCAACCCCCGTCGATGGCGTGTACGAAGCACTGGTAACGGAAAAAGCGTTAAAGGACCGCAGGATGGTGCTAGGTAGCTTGTATGAGCTGACCACGAACCAGGTAGAAGGACTCAAGGTGCGAATCAAGCCGGTCGGTGTTTTCAAGGAAAAAGAGGGGAACGATCCTTATTGGTTTGCTTCGACCAGTGAATACTCCAGTGGCTTCGTATTGGATGAACGGCTTTTTCGGAGTGTGTTTTTGGAAGAGAAAAATCTGGTCATTTCAACCCAAATGTATACGGCTCTTCACTACCAATCATTTCGGATCAGTGATACAGAGAAGCTGAATTCATTGGTGGCCGGAATCGAAGGGAAGCTGCAACAGCATGGATTGAAAAAAGCGGAGATCAACGTTCAGTTTCCGGCGGCTAGTCTCGTGGGCAAGTACAATGAGCAAGAGAAGCAATTCAAAACCATTCTCTGGTCGCTCTACATCCCCATTTTCATTATGCTGGGCCTTTATCTCGTGATGGTTTCGGGATTAATTGTGGAAAGGCAACGAACGGAAATCGCTGTGTTGGGCAGCAGGGGAGCCAGCAGAATGCAGATTTTTTCTATTTATTTCATGGAGATCGCCATTTTGGGGTTATGCGCTTTTCTGATCGGTCCATTTGTGGGGATACAGCTTAGCAAGATACTCGGCGTCTCGAATGGATTTCTCGAATTCGTCGATCGCAAAGGTTTGGATGTCACCATTAGTCGCGAAGTTTTCGTGTATGCTGCGTGGATGGTGCTTGCCTGTATCACACTCGTTTTGATTTCTGTGTTTCTGGCAACCAGGCAAAATATCGTCACGCACAAGCAAAACATGGCGAGAATGAGTGGACGAGCGATTTGGCATCGGTTGTTTCTCGATGTATTGCTGCTTGCGGTCTCGTGGTATGGATGGTATTCCTATCAAAACGCTGCTGAAACCGCAGCAAAAACGAGCGAAGGAGCCTCGGCCATCTCGATCGATTTCCTTCTCTTTTTTGTGCCCGTTCTGTTTTCGCTCGGTCTTGGCCTGCTGCTTCTCCGTTTGTATCCGTGGCTCCTGCGTCTGATGTCTTGGGCAGGACGTTCCTTCTTCCCGCTTTCTCTGCATACCACGCTGGTTCAGGTAGGGAGAGCTCCACGGCAGTATCATTTTCTCATGCTGTTTGTGACGATTACGGTTGCAGTAGGAATGTTTAGTGCAAGCATGGCACGGACGATCAATCAAAATGCAGAGGAGAGGATCCGTTACCTAATCGGTGCGGATATTCGTTTGAAGGCAGAGTGGCAGAGCGACAAACCGGAAGTAACGGTCTATCGGGGAGCAAAGAATGCGGAAGAAGGTGAGGGTGCAGAAGTGGAACAAGCGCCTGCAGCTCCTCCCGTTCAGTATGTAGAGCCGGATTTCGAAGTGTACAGTCGACTGCCTGAGGTTGAGCATGCAACAAAAGTCTTTGTGAACGGCCTGGCGGAGGCTTCTTTTCAGGGCGATCCTGTGAAAGACATCACCTTGATGGGGATCGACCCCAAAGAGTTTGCAAAGACCGCTTGGATGAAGTCTGACTTGCTGCCGCATCACTTCCACGATTATTTGAATTTGATAGCAAAAGAACCGCGTGCCCTATTGTTGTCTCGCAGCCTCGCTGACAAACTGCACGTGGTGGAGGGACAAACCATCCTGCTCGGTTGGGGAGATTCTCGCAGGGTTGAAATGATTGTGTATGCCATCGTGGATTACTGGCCGGGCTGGAATCCTACGTCTGTAAAAAGCACATACGGAAGCAGAATGGAAGAACAGTATTTAGCAGTCGCCAATCTCCCGTTCGTACAAGACAAGATTCGTCTGGAGCCGTATGAGGTTTGGATCAAAATGAAAGAGGGCTCGTCTTCTGAATCGCTTTACAAGGGTCTGTCACAAGAGGGAGTCAAGCTCGCCATGCTGAATAATGCCAGACAGCAAGTCATCCAGATGAAAAACAACGCATTTTATTTGGGGCTGAACGGATCGCTGACGCTCGGATTCCTGCTTTCCATGCTGGTCACCTTTATCGGCTACGTGATGTACTGGGTGCTTACACTGGGAGCCAGAAAATTGCAATACGGCGTGTTCCGTGCGATGGGAATGTCATTCAAACAGCTTCTTGCCATCCTCGCGTGGGAGCAGCTCTTGACGTTTGGCGTCGCTTTTGCGATGGGAATGACAGCGGGCAAGCTGGCAAATAGCCTGTTTTTACCTGCACTCAGTCTCTATTTGCATGCCGATAAGCAAGTTCCTCCCTTTACCGTCATTTCGATGCCGCAAGATGAACAAATCATTTATACGTTCATTGCTGTGACGCTCGTTATCGGAATCGGGGTCGTCGGTATTCTGCTGTCACGGATGCAGATCCATCAAGCCGTAAAGCTGGGGGAGGACTAATCAGATGATCGTATGCGAAAATTTGGTTAAAATCTACAAGGCGAATGATCTGGAAGTGGTGGCGCTGCAAGGGTTGGATTTGCGTGTAGAGGCTGGAGAGCTGATGGGGATCATCGGGAATAGCGGCAGCGGCAAATCAACACTTCTGAACATGCTGGGAGGGCTGGATCGTCCCTCGGCAGGAAAACTTTCCGTCGCGGGAGCTGATTTATTTCGATTGACAACTTCCGAGCTGGTTCAGTATCGCTTGCAGACCGTAGGCTTTGTCTGGCAGAACAACGCCCGCAATCTGATCCCTTATCTATCTGCTCTGCAAAATGTGGAGATGCCAATGCTTTTGCGGGGAAAGCGAAAAAGGGAGCGGGCCCACGAGTTGTTGGAACTGGTGGGGCTGGGCCACCGAAAAAAGAACAAGCTGAGCGAACTTTCTGGAGGGGAGCAACAGCGGGTAGCCATCGCGATCGCGTTGGCGAACGAGCCCAAGCTTCTTTTGGCAGATGAGCCGACTGGCAGTGTAGACACTCGAACGGCAGCTATCATTCTCGATTTGTTTCAAGAGCTGAACCGTTCGTTCGGGCTAACGGTCGTCATCGTCACTCATGACTTGGAGCTGGCGCGCAAAGTGGATCGCGTCGTAGCAATTAGGGATGGGAAAACGTCCAGCGAGTTGTTGCGGCGAAAAGGAGGAACGGAAGAAAACACTTCCGAGTCTTCGGATGAGTCAGCTAACGAGGACACTCATGAGGAATTGGCGGTGCTTGATCAAGTGGGGAGGCTGCAGATCCCAATGGAGTACCTCCAGGCGATTCAGGCGGACGGCAAGCTCCGAATCGAGCTGGAAAAAGATCGCATCATCCTGACGACGCCTGTATCCTCTATCAAAACAGACACGTGAATGTGACGTGTCTGTTTTTTTTGTTCATTTTCCTGCACCTAAAATGCATGGCACCAGCATAAAGGATCATTTCCCCCACAATGAGGGCAACAACCTCCTGTATAGCGAAGTCGAATTTGATCTGAATGTAGCACACCATAGTCGGTAATCGGTTCGACGCCCGGGATTGGTTCGTCAGGGATCTCGCGCACTTTCATGTCCGACCACTTTCCACTCCAGGAACATATCCTGCACTTTAATCTCTCAGCTGTAGGGTGCAACGCATTCTCGATGACGACCATACATTCTTGACTGTTGGTATTACAAGTAGGACAATCGTGAAGTTTCATGATTTATCACCTCTCAAGTTTGCATACATCCCTAAAATAATCGACAACAACCTCACGGAATTCTTGAGCAGCTCGCGAAATGTACCGACTCCTGTGCCATAATAATGCGATTTCCCGTACCAATTCGTGATTCTCTACTCGGAGATACTTGATTTGTTCACGAGAATTTCTTGCTGTGCTTGGTATGAAGGCTATGCCAATTTCTGCTTCCACCAGCTGGATTAGCCTTGCAGGTTCATCTCCCTCATACACATATGTAGGTGCGAATCCAGCTGACTGGCATATAGCGTCTACGAAATCGCGTGTACCGTACCCTTTCTTTACGCCGACAAACGATTCATCCTTCAGCTCTGTCAAAGATACGATACTTCGGTCTGCTAGTCGATGTCCCATTGGAACAGCTACGAGGATAGGGTCAATGAAGACGATTTGGCATTCAATGTCATCGTCTTGGATAGGAGGGGAGGACAAGCCAAAATCGACTTCGCCTCTATGAAGAAGCGTAACCATTTCCTGGGTGGTCAGCATTTGTACATGAAATTGGATATCGGGCCGCTTTTTCCGAAACTCTCGAAGGATATTGGGTAGCGTGCTTGCAGTAGTCACCGCCAATTCAAGTGTGCCATGTTCCGGGTTGGACAAATCGCTAAGCTCCAGCTTCCCCTGTTCTAATTCAAATAAAGCTCTTTCCACACGGCAAAGGAATTTGCTTCCGAATTCATTCAGACGTAGCTTTCTCCCTTTTCGATCAAATAGCGGGACTCCCAGATCCTCCTCTAATCGTTGAATCGTTTTGCTTAGAGACGATTGGGTCACATGCAGACTTCGTGCAGCTTCGGTCACATGCTCCATACGAGCTACGGTAAGAAAGTATTGCAGTTGAAGAAGTTCCATTTAGCTCCTCCATTCATTCCTTTCAATCAATGAAATCATAACATGAAATGCGTTGGAGTAAATGTTTGGTTTCCAGTACGATATCATCAAAACGCTTTAAGGAGGGCTGGAAATGGGGGCTCACAACAGGTGGTTGATGATTTCCGTTGGACTAGGGATATTGTTGAACCCATTAAATTCTTCGATGATTTCTGTAGCGATTGCAAGGCTGCAAAGTGTGTACAGTCTTGATTTCACGGTTGTTTCGTGGATTATTTTCTCGTTCTACATTGCGAGTGCGATCACTCAACCTGTCATGGGAAAGGCAAGTGATTTGTTCGGCCGCAGGAAGATATTTCTTACCGGGCTTGTCGTATCTTTCGTTACCTCGTTATTGGCTCCATTATCACCAAGCTTTGGGTGGCTCATTGTGTTCCGAATTGTGCAATCGATCGGAACAAGCATGATGGTTGCGGTTGGAATGGCCATTGTACGAATTCATATTACGGAGAAACAAGCAACTGCGCTTTCCGTACTGTCCATATTCCTATCCGGAGCAGCAGCGATTGGACCTTTTATTGGCGGGGTATTGATTCATTATTGGGATTGGTCTGCTATCTTTCTCATTAATATTCCGTTCGTGGTGGCGAGCTTGCTGTTAGCCTGGAGAATGATTCCAAAGGATGAATCGGCAGCATCTGTTACACATAACATGTCCTTTCGAAAATGGTTAGAGTTGATTGATGCAACAGGAATCGTGCTCTTCGCAGTCGGTCTGGTTGCACTGCTCGTTGGATTGCTTTCAGCAAAATCATCGGGGCATGTCTCATGGTGGCATATCATGGTTGGAGGGATCGGCCTCGTTACACTGGGGGCTTTCGTACGACATGAGTTAAAAACGACGTCTCCGTTTATTCCTTTCCGGACATTCGCCAAGTACCCTGCGATGACGTGGGTCAATATTGAATTCATGCTCGTTAACGTCCTTTTTTATTCGCTCTTTTTCGGGCTTCCGTCCTACTTGCAAATGGTTCGTCATGTCAGCGAGTTTCATACAGGAATGCTCATGCTCAGCTTAGGTTTATGCTCACTCATTGTGTCTCCACTAGCAGGACGGTGGATTGATCAATCAGGACCTCGGCCGGCATTGTTCACATCCGCCATGCTTATGACATTTGGGTCATTGTGGCTGGTGACGTTAAAGCAAGATTCACATGTGATCAGTGTGTGTGTGGCGTTAGCGGCATTCGGTATTAGCAACGGGTTAAACAATGTCGGAATGCAAGCAGCCTTGTTCAAAAGTTCTCCAAAAGAAATCATCGGTGTAGCATCCGGATTATTTCAAACATCCAGATACCTGGGAACCATTCTCTCTTCATTATTAATCGGCATTGTAATGGGAGATAAGTTTAGCGCCGAGGGTTTGCAAGTGCTTGGCATTATCCTCACGACAATCGCGTTGTCTTTGGTACTCATGAGTTGGCGACGGGAATCAAGGCAATGGGGAGAGTCGTAGTTTCACCCATCCCTATTCAAAATCGCAGGCATGGTTCATAACAAATTGTTTAAATTTTTCAGTGGCAGGTGATAAATATCTCCCTTCTACCCAAGCAATTCCAATAGTTCGTTGGCACTTCGGACTTTTGACAGGGATTTGTGTGATCTTACTCTGGTCCGTTCCCTTTAAATTGGGCAAAAGGGAGATTCCCAGTCCAGCAGCGACCAGTCCTGCAACGGTATCTGCTTCTTCTCCTTCAAATGTAATGGGAGGTTTAATTCCCGCTACTTGAAACAATTGCTCAACGGTGATGCGAAGGGAGTACCCTTGTTTTAAATGGATAAATGATTCATCTGCAATCTCTTCCAAAGTAATCGAGGTGCGATTTGCATACTTGTGGTCTTTGGGGACAATCACAAAAAGTTCTTCATTCCAAAGCGGCTTCCATACAAAGGGAGATTTCATATCCATAGGAGCAAGTAGACAAAGATCAAATTCTCCTCCTTGCAACTGATTCATAAGCGTATGGGAGGGACCTTGTCCGAGTCGAAAATGAATGCTTGGGTAGTGGGAGCGAAAAGAAGCCAGTAAATCAGGGATACGACTGGTACTTAACGTGTGCAGAAACCCAAGAGACACTTCTCCCTTATCTGGATCAAGTAAATCCATGATTTCTTGTTTTCCTTCATGAAATTCCTTCATCATATTTTCGACTCGCTTTAAAAAGAGATGACCATATTTATTGAGCCGAATCGAACGTCCTTGACGGTCAAACAAGGGGACGCCTATTTCATCCTCAAATCGGGCAATCGAACGACTAAGGGCAGACTGGGAAATTGAGAGAGCTTCGGCAGCATGTGTCACGTGTTGGATTCTTGCCAGGGTTTGAAAATATTCGAACTGTTGCCATTCCATTCGAAAGCACCACCTTCTGTTCGGATTTTTCATTACATAAATGCATGGAAAACATGATTATAATGAATTATACATCATAGATAAATGGTGATACCATGAAACCATAATCATCCTGAAATGATATGGTGATCACATGATACAACAAGGCACGCCACTCTTCCGCAAAACCAGCTTTGCTTTCTTTGCCGCTGGTTTCAATACGTTTGCTATTCTTTACTGCGTACAGCCATTGATGCCAGAATTTTCGAAAGAATTTTCGGTTAGTCCAACGACAGCAAGCCTTTCCCTTTCCATTACAACGATGGTTCTTGCCGTCAGTATGCTCATTTTTGGGTCGCTGTCAGAAGTATGGGGACGCAAGCCAATCATGATCGTTTCCATGCTCGCTTCGTCTGTGTTTTGTATTCTCACAGCATTCAGTTCGGATTTTCATGTTCTCCTGGTATTGCGAACGATTGAAGGAATTTCATTGGCGGGTTTACCCTCCATCGCAATGGCCTATCTTGGAGAAGAAATCGAATCCAAAAGTCTGGGAGCGGCTATGGGTCTCTATATATGCGGCAATTCAATTGGGGCTGTGTTTGGCCGGGTTTTCTCAGGAATGATGAGTGACTACTTCGGCTGGCAGATCGCAATAGGGGGGATTGGTCTCATCAGTTTGGCTGCCACACTTATTTTTTGGAACACCTTACCACCCTCACAAAATTTCAAAGCACGCCCATTCGTAATGAGAAAGTTAGGTCTGTCTTTAATGGACCATCTAAAGGTTCCAAGTCTCATTTGTTTATTTGTCATCGGCTTTATACTTCTAGGAAGTAATGTAGCGTTGTTCAATTACATCGCTTATGTATTGCTCGAAAAGCCCTATTCGCTCAGCCCAACATATATAAGTTGGACATTTTTAATTATGATCATCGGAATGTTCAGCTCTGTCTGGACAGGAAAATTAGTAGATCGTCACGGTAAGCAAAGGCTGTTATTCACAAGCTTATTCCTTGCATTGATCGGTGTCTGTTTGACGTGGGAAGCGAATCTCATGATGAAGATAGCAGGACTTGGATTTTTTACGTTTGGATTTTTTGGAGCGCATGCCGTAGCAAGCAGTTGGGTAGGACAGCTTGCTTTACAGAACAAAGCACAAGCCTCTTCTTTGTACTTGTTTTTCTACTATACGGGTTCAAGTGTAGGAGGAACACTCGGAGGATTGTTTTGGTCCGCATATGGATGGGGAGGCGTCATCAGCATGAATGTCGGCTTTCTCCTAATTGGCTTCATCCTTTGGGCGTACGTCTCAAAAATGGTACAGAACACGAAGAAAGTGACGAAAATAGCCTAGACTTGTGCCCCAAAATAAAGAAACGGAAAAACTCAGTATCGTTTGGTGATACGAAGTCTTTCCGTTTCTTTATAGGTCAAACGATAAGCCGATTGCTAGCGCCAATAAGACGGCGAAAGCACCACCTGCAAGCGAGCCAGCGACATTGACGGCATCGTTGTTCCAACCAGCACGACCGCGGATTCGTACGGCTGGCTTGCCACAGTGAAGAGCCTGCTCGATTTCACGACCGCAAGCGCCGCAACGGTACATTTGCTGCCATGTCGCACCGATCCACGAATCAACCAGTGACCCTACGAGGCCCGCCAGTCCTGCTATCCCGATCCAAGCTGCCAGTCTAAAGGCAGATGTGATCACATCCGGCGCGGGTTGACCGGGTATCGCAAGCAGCAACCACGCTACACCGCCGATAAATAGTCCACCTGCAAGCGAAGCACCCATGCCCAGGCTAGAAACGCCGCCGGAAGTGCCGGGCGGAACACGCTGACCCGTCTTGATCGATCTCGGAGGCTTCCGGCTCAAGCCACCGATTTCTGTCGCCCATGTATCGGCTGGG